>DATMZP010000789.1:0-2574 GCA_035573595.1 Hyphomicrobiaceae bacterium | reverse complement strand
GCGCTGGCAGGAGCGGCGATGCCGGCCAGCACGGCCACGGCGACGAGAGCGGCCATCAGGGTCTTCATGATCATTCTCCTTGATTGCTTTTTATCTGCGCGTTGCAGTGCAGGCGGCGGCGCCGCCTACAGAAGGAGATTTCGCCGCATGCGATGCGAGGGTTACACACAGCCCGCGCACGATTGCGTGAGTTGCAGGCGGCCCGCCTCTCCCGACCTGCGGCCATGTCGCAGGATGGTGCCCTACGCCGACTTCTCCAGCCTCGCGATACCGGCCAAGTCGCGCTTGAGCTGGGTGACGCGGCACTCGCGCGTTAGTGATGCATAGTGATGGGGCGGATGACGACACGCTCCGCAAGATGGCAGACCGCATTCAGGTGCGGGCGGTGCGTAGGTGCGGCGAGTTGCTCAAGACGTTCAATTCTCAGGGCAGAACACGGATAGATGAATGCAGCTTTTTGCTTTTGAATTCAGCCGTTTATGTGAATATTCCGAGCGTCGGCGATAGTCCGCGAAGCACGCCAAATCACTCCCACTCAATCGTCCCCGGCGGCTTCGATGTCACGTCGTACACCACCCGGTTGATGCCCTGCACCTCGTTGATGATCCGTGTCGCGGTGCGGCTCAGCACCTCGTGGGGGAACTCGAAGAAGTCCGCCGTCATCCCATCCGTGGAGGTGACGGCGCGCAGTGCGCACACCTTGTCGTAGGTGCGGGCGTCACCCATCACGCCGACCGTGCGCACCGGCAGCAGCACCGCGAACGCCTGCCAGATCTTGTCGTACAGCCCGGCCTTGCGGATCTCCTCCAGGAAGATGGCGTCGGCCTTGCGCAGCACCTCCAGGTCCTCGGTCCGAATTTCGCCCAGGACGCGGATGGCGAGGCCAGGACCGGGGAAAGGATGGCGCCAGATGAACTTCTCGGGCAGGCCCAGCTCGCGGCCCAGCGCCCGCACCTCGTCCTTGAACAGCTCGCGCAGTGGCTCCACCAACTTGAGGCTCATGCGCTCGGGCAGGCCGCCGACGTTGTGGTGCGACTTGATCGTCACCGACGGGCCGCCGATGAAGGATACGCTCTCAATCACGTCGGGGTAGAGCGTGCCCTGGGCCAGGAACTCGGCGCCGCCGAGCTTCTTGGCCTCCTCCTCGAACACGTCGATGAACAGGCCGCCGATGGTCTTGCGCTTGGCCTCCGGGTCCGCCTTGCGCTCGAGCGCCTTGAGGAACCGCTCGCCGGCATCCACATGCACCAGCGGGATGTTGTAGGCTCCGCGGAACAGCGAGACCACCTCCTGCGCCTCGTTCTGCCGGAGCAGGCCGTGGTCCACGAAGATGCAGGTGAGCTGGTCGCCGACGGCCTCGTGGATCAGCACCGCGGCAACGGCGCTGTCCACGCCCCCTGAGAGACCGCAGATGACCCGGCCGTTGCCGACCTGGGCGCGGATCTTGGCAATCTCGCTCGACTTGAAGTGCGCCATGCTCCAGTCGCCCGGCAGCCCGGCAATGCGGCGCACGAAGTTGCCGATCAGGGCGGCACCGCGCGGGGTGTGCGCCACCTCGGGATGGAACTGCACGGCGTAGAGCCGGCGCCTCTCGTCGGCGATGGCCGCGAACGGGGCGCCCTGGGAGACGGCCACCACCTTGAAGCCCGCGGGCAGACGGGTGACGCGGTCGCCGTGGCTCATCCAGACGGTGTCGGCCTCGCCCTTGGCCCACACGCCCTCGAACAGGGCCGAGTCGGCGATCACCCTGAGATCGGCGCGGCCGAACTCGCGGTGGTGGCCGGCCTCGACGCCGCCGCCGAGCTGGGCCACCATGGCCTGCTCGCCGTAGCAGATGCCGAGCACCGGCAGCCCGGCCTCGAACACCCAGTCCGGCGCCCTGGGCGTGCCGAACTCGGTGACGCTGGCCGGCCCGCCGGAGAGGATCACCGCCTTGGGCTTCAGCCGCTCCAGCGCGTCCTGCGCCCTGTTGAAGGGCACGATCTCGGAGTAGACGCCCTGCTCGCGCACCCGGCGGGCAATGAGCTGGGTCACCTGGCTGCCGAAATCGATGATGAGGACGGTGTCGGTCATGTCGGCCCACTTGTCGGCCCCACTTTGTCGGCGACGGGGGCTGCCGCGGCTGGCACAGAGAATCGGTTGCACGCGCAAGCCCGATACAGCACCGGCGGTTGCGCCGGTCAAGCGGCGCCCCCGGCAGGACGGCCGATATCGCTCCGCTGTCAGGAGCCTGCGAGCCGCCCGAGGCGAGGGCCTGCATGGACAGGATGAATTGCCCTACATAGTGCTCGCATGGCTCGGTGCACAGGCCCCGGGATGGCAACCTGGGCATGGCAACCTGGGGGCCGCCCCGGAGCGCCCGCCCGGCGGAGCGGAGAGAGGAGCCACAGAGGAGCCCCCATGAGCGAAACCGCATCCTCGCCGGAAAGGGCCTCCGTGGCGGTGATCGGCCTCGGCAGCATCGGCGGCGCGATGGCCGGGTGCCTGCGCGACGCCGACCGCCACGACGTGGTGGCGTGCATGCGCCAGCCCATCGAGCGGCTCACCGTGGAGCGCCCGGAAGGGACGGTGGAG
>DATMZP010000788.1:0-3382 GCA_035573595.1 Hyphomicrobiaceae bacterium | reverse complement strand
ACCTAAGCCGCGCTGAGATGCTCGCTCTTGTGGAGGAAGCTGAGCGCCGCGTCATCCTCGGCAATCTGGCGGAGTATGCGCGTCTGATCGGCTTCGAGCCGGCGCGCCATCACATGACGATCATCCGCGAGATCGAGGCGCTACTCTCTACATCCGACTACGACATCCTGCTGATCTTCGCGCCGCCGGGATCGGCCAAGAGCACGTACGTGTCTCGGGCACTGCCTAGCTGGTACTTGGCCAACCATCCGACCCACAACGTGCTGGCCTGCAGTCACAGCATGCACCTCGCCGAGCAGTTCAGCCGGTGGAACCGGGGCGATGTGGGCACGCACGGCAGGACGCTGAAGCTAGAGCTATCGACCGACGACGCGTCTGTGGGGAGGTGGTCAGTCACTGCGGGCGGGACGTACCGCGCGAGCGGTGTGGGCACCGCGATTATGGGGTTCCGGGCGGACCTGGGCATCATCGACGATCCCGCGGGCTCCGCAGAGGACGCCTTCTCAGAACTGAATCGCGGCAAGCTTTGGGACTGGTTCGTGACATCGTTCGTGACGCGTCTGAAGCCCGGCGCGAAGGTTGTCGTTATGCACCAGCGCTGGCACCAGGACGATTTGGCGGGGCGCCTGATCGAGGCTGCGAAGCGCGGCGAATACCGGATAAAGGTTCTCTGCATCCCGGCAATCGCCGGCGAGGACGACCCCGTTGGGCGGGAGCCTGGGGAGTACCTGTGGGATGATCCCGACGGATTCGGCCCAGGCCGTAACTACGCCGACCTGCTGCGAGCGCAGCAGCTGCGGCAACCGCCTTTCGAATGGTCGGCGCTGTATCAGCAGAGCCCGACGCCAGAGGAAGGCGGGTTCTTCCGCCGTGCCGATTGGGGCTGGTACGACGACGCACCGGGCAGTCTCGTGCACTACGGGGCGAGCGACTATGCGGTGTCACACGGCCGTGGCGACTACACGGTGCATCTGGTTGCCGGCGTCGATCCTGACGACAACCTGTATCTTATCGACTTGTGGCGCGGGCAGACGACGCCTGATGTGTGGATTGACGAGCTGTTGAACCTTGCGGGTCGCTACCAGACCGCATCTTGGGGTGAGGAGAAGGGCGTCATCCTGCGGTCGCTGGATTCGCTCATAACGAAGCGCCAGAACGAGCGCCGGATCTACTTCCGCCGCGAGCCCTTCACGTCCGCCACTGACAAGGCGACGCGCGCCAGGGGCATCCAGGGACGCGCGGCGATGCGCAAGATTTACCTGCCGCGCCACGCGCCGTGGCTGACGGATTTCCTGACCGAGGCCCACGCCTTCCCGGCCGGCAAGCATGACGACATCGTCGATTGTCTGTCTCTGCTGGGGAGGATGCTGGCCGGCATGTACGCGCCGGGACTGGCGATCCCCGAGGTGCAGCGCGAGCCCGACGACTACCGCACCTGGGGCGAGGACCCCGACGTGGAGAACTCCTGGCGGGTCCAATGAGCCGCGTCGTTCAGATCAAGCGAGGCTGGCGGTTGAAGGACGGGAAGCTGGTCCGCTGCGTCAAGCACCTCGACGCCAGTGCACGAGCCCGCCAGCACGGGAGCAACCGCGTCCGGGTCGGTAAGCGCCTCCGCGGTATGGGCCAAAGTATGGGCTGATCCGCCCGACCTATCGATTTCCTAAGAAAAAAGGCTTGATTGGCTCCGCGGGTAGGATTCGAACCTACGACCAGCCGGTTAACAGCCGGCTGCTCTACCGCTGAGCTACCGCGGAACACTGATTGCGCCGTCCTCTTCGCGAGATGCGACGCATCCCGCGGACAGCAGCGTCAAGGCGCTCAGGCGCGCGGAACATGCCTACACCACGCCGGATAGTCAAGCCGCTGGGCCGCTGCGGCGAGGCCACGCCTGGGCGACGCCGCCCGACCGCCCAAGCCTCCGCTGCCTGACGGCGCCCGGGGTCGGCCTTGGTCGGCCCTGGGGCCGCCCTGGGCGCCCGGCCGCAGGCTCCGGGAGGCGTGTCAGCGCCCCTGGTAGGACGGCGTATGCACGATCAGGCCGTCCAGCTCGTCGCTGACGGTGATCTGGCAGGAGAGGCGGGAGCTGGGACGCACGTCGAAGGCATTGTCGAGCTGGTCCTCCTCCTCGTCGGAGCGGGTGCCGACCTTGCCGGTCCAGGCCTCGTCCACATGCACGAGGCAGGTGGCGCAGGTGCAGGAGCCGCCGCATTCGGCGACGATGCCGGGCACGTCGTTCTTGAGCGCCGTCTCCATGACGGTGGCGCCAACCTCCGCCTCGACGGTGCGGGTGGTCCCGTCGTGCTCAATGTAAGTGATCTTCGGCATCGGTGTGGCGCTGCGCTCCTGCTCAAGTCTGGTGAGGAACGCCTATGCCAACCCGGCCCGGCGCTGTCAAACCGGCGCATGCGCGCGCCTTCGGGTGCGCCTCGCGGCCCATGCCTTGGCGCGGCCGCATTCGGTCTCGCAGGATTGCAGTTGCCCGGAGCCCGATGAGGAGGCGAGCCGGTGATGAGCGTCACGCCCGCAGCCTTTCGCCGCCTGGCCCTCAGCCTCCCCGAGGCGAGCGAGGCCGCGCACATGGGCCATCCCGATTTCCGCGTGCGCAACAAGGTCTTCGCCTCGCTCGGCACGCCGGATGGCGGCTGGGGCACGGTCAGGCTCACACCCGAGCAGCAGGGCGTGCTGATCGAGGCGGAGCCGGCCGTGTTTAAGCCGGCCGCCGGCGCCTGGGGGCGCCGCGGCTGGACCCACGTGCGCCTCGCCGCCGCGGACGCCGAAACGCTCAAGAGCGCACTCGGCATGGCGTGGCGCAACACGGCGCCAAAGGCCCTGGTGGCCAGAAGCACCGCATAGAGCGTTGGTCGCCGTGCCGGGGCCAGACCCGGGCCAGACCCCTCGCGCCGAACCGCGCAGCTTCTCCTGCGGCAGTCGAGGCTAGGGGTCTGGCCCCGCTCGCTCAGAAAATCCGCTCCACCGGGAGACCCAGCGCCAGGGCGCCGGCGTACTCGGCCTGCGGGCCGGACTGCAGGGGGTGGTAGCGGGCGGCCTGGATATCGCGGAACTTCCGCTCCAGGCCGGCCGACCGGTAGAAGCCGACGCCGCCCGCCACCTCCATCGCCAGCTCCACGGCAGCGAGGGCATGGCGCGTCGCCAGGGCCTTGCCGATCATCACCTGGTTGACGCTGGCGGCCGACGGGGCGTTGAGGCGGACGGCGGCCAGCATCGAGTCGAGCGCGAGGCGGGCGCCCGCAAGCTCCGTGTCCATGCGGCCAGCGAGCTCGACCGTGTGGCGCGCAGGCTGCTTGCGCCTGGCCAGCTCGACGGCGAGATCGCGCGCGCTCTCGGCCACGCCCACGTAGACCGAGTAGACGAGCGGGAAGGC
>DATMZP010000787.1:0-4444 GCA_035573595.1 Hyphomicrobiaceae bacterium | reverse complement strand
TAGTTGCCGGCCTTGGCCTGCCAGTAGCCCAGGCTGTAGATCTGGTCCTGGTTGAGGGAGCTGTCCTTCTCCTTCTTCTTGGGCTTGGGCTTCGGTTTCTCCTTGGACGGCTCCGGGGGCGGGTCGCTGGCCGCCCATATGCCCTGCGGCGCGAAAGCCGCGACGGCCAGCACAGCCCCCGCGGCTACCAGCCATCTCCTTGCGGTCGTGTTCAGCATGCGCTCTCCTTCCGCGTTGTCGTGCATCCCCGGCAAAGACGCCGAATTAGTCCCCGGCAATCAGGGCGGCGTGAAGGCGACGGTCGTGACGCCGACGGGCTGACGGCTGCTCCCGCCGCTGCTGGAGCTCCCGGGAGTCCCGGGAGCCTTCGGAGCAGGCTCACACCATGACCTGGGTGCCGACTTCCACCACCCGGTCGCTCGGAATGCGGAAGTATTCGGTGGCGTCCTCGGCCCGGCCGGCCAGCCAGATGAACAGCCGCTCCTGCCAGCGCGGCATCTCCGACTTCAGCGTCGGCTTGAGCGAGCGCCGCGACAGGAAGAACGAGGTGGCGGACATCTCGATGTTGAGATCCTTGCGCCGGCAGTGCTCGATGATCTTGGGCACGCTCGGCGTCTCCTTGAAGCCGTAGTGCGCCACGACGCGTATGAAGGTGTCGGCAACGCGGTCGATCTTGATGCGCTCGTGGCGCGGCACGCGCGGCACATCCTCGGTCTTGATGGTGAGGATGATGTTGCGCTCGTGCAGCACACGGTTGTGCTTGAGGTTGTGCATGAGCGATGTGGGCGCCGAGGTGGGATCGGATGTGAGAAACACGGCCGTGCCCGGCACGCGATGCGGAGGCTTGGCATCGAGCTTGCGCACCAGCCAGTCGAGCTCGGCCTCGTCCTTGCGCGTGGCGCGCGCAAGGCTCTTGGTCCCGCGCACCCAGGTGAACACGGCCAGGCCGATCATGGCGGCGATGGAGAGCGGCAGCCAGCCGCCCTCGGGGATCTTGAGGATGTTGGCGCCTAGGAAGGCCTGCTCGATCAGCAGCAGCGGCACCATCATGGCGGCCGCCTTCCACAGCGGCCATTTCCAGCAGCGCCAGACCACGAAGAAGGCCATCAGGCTGTCGATCACCATGGTGGCCGTCACCGACAGTCCGTAGGCGGCGGCGAGGCTCCCCGAATCGCGGAAGGCGACCGTCACCAGCAGGACGCCGACCAGCAGCATCTGATTGACCCGCGGGAGATAAATCTGGCCCGCCATGCTCTCGGAGGTGTGGAGAATCTGCAGCCGCGGGATCAGCCCCAGCTGGATGGCCTGGCGAGTGAAGGAAAAGGCGCCGGTGATGACCGCCTGGCTGGCGATCACGGTGGCCATGGTGGCCAGCACCATGATGGGGATCAGCGCCCAGCCCGGATAGAGGCGGTAGAACGGGTTCTCGATGGCCTCGGGGTGCGCCAGCAGCAGCGCGCCCTGCCCGTAGTAGTTGATGAGGAGCGAGGGCAGCACCACGCTCAGCCACGCCACCTGGATCGGCTTGCGGCCGAAATGGCCGAGGTCGGCGTAGAGCGCCTCGGCCCCGGTGGCGACCAGGAAAACGAGGCCCATGACCACCAGGCCGGTCATGCGGTGGGTCAGCAGGAACTCGACGCCGAGCCACGGGTTGATCGCCAGAAACACGCGCGGGTCGTCGATCAGGTGGGTGACGCCGCCGGCGGCGAGCGCGAGGAACCAGATCAGCGTGATGGGGCCGAAGAGCTGCGCCACCTTGGCGGTACCCCTGGACTGCACGCTGAACAGCCCCACCAGGATGGCGAGCGTGATCGGCAGGACCGCATACTCCAGCTGCGGCGCGATCAGCTTTAGGCCCTCCACCGCCGACAGCACCGAGATGGCCGGGGTGATGACGGCGTCCCCGTAGAAGAAGGCGGCGCCGATCACCCCCAGCGTCAGGATCAGCGGGGCGCTGCGCCTGGCCACCGACTGACCGAGCGCCATCAGCGCGAAGGTGCCGCCCTCGCCCTTGTTGTCGGCGTTGAGCAGGATCAGCACGTACTTGAGGGTCACGACCAGCAGCAGCGTCCAGGTCATCAGCGACAGGATGCCGACCACCGCCTCCTCGCCGGTCGCGCCCTGCTCGGTTGCCGCCTTCACGGCCTCCTTGAGGGCGTAGAGGGGGGAGGTGCCGATGTCGCCGTAGACCACCCCGATGGAGCCCAGCGCCAGCGCCCAGAAGTGCTTGTCCTGGGTGCTGTGCCCGGAGTCCCCGGGCGCGGCGGCCGTTTGATGAGGCATATCGGTGGCAGCTTCTCGACTGCTGCAGGGCGCGGGACGCGCAGACCTGAAGTGGGCGCGGCTTATACACCTGCCCTGCGGGTCGCGGAAGTCAATCGGGGCAACATCGGGGCCGGCAGCTGTGCGTGAACCGGGTTCGCTTTTGATTCCAACGGATTGGAGCGCTATGCGAAGCTTACACGGGGCGCCAGCTCCGGCTTTGGCGCCCGGTTGTGGCGATCCACCTTACGGTTCCCAGGGGTTGAGAAGGCGCACGCCGGTCGGCGCGAAATCCGCCACGTTCCGGGTCACGACGGTCATGCCGTGCACGAGCGCTGTGGCCGCAATCAGACCGTCGTGGAGCGGGCGCGGGTTGGGGACGCTCAGCTGCGCACCGCGCTGCGCCACCGCGGCGTCGACGGGAAGAATGCGCGCCTCGAAGGCCGGGAGCACCTGATCGTTAAGCCATGCCCGGAACATCGCACCCTGCGGCGGGTCCTTGCGCTCGGCGAGCAAGGTGCCCTTCTCCAGCTCGTAGATGCTGATCGCCGATACGAACAGGTTCGCGGCATCGACGCTCTTGGTCCATTCCGCCACGCGCGGATCGGCCTTTCCCGTCTGCACCTTGCGGAGCTCGGAGACGACGTTGGTGTCGAGGAGGAACATCAGGAGAGGTCGACGGCTGGCAGCTCGTCCAGCTTCGGGATCTCGAACTCGATGTCCTCGCTTCCAGGCAGCGCGAGAAGATCCGCGATGTTCTGCTTCTTGCCGGTGATTCTCCTGTATTCCTCGATGCTCAGCAGCACGTGGACCGGCTTGCCCCGGCTCGTGATGAAGACGGGGCCATCCTGGGCGGCCTTCTGCGCCTGGCTGGCGTTCTGCTGGAATTCGCGACTGGACAGCGTCGTGATGGACATGGCGCAGCCTCCGTACCCAATGTTCTTACATTAGAACATAGTGCCTACCGCTCCGACGATCAAGCTTAAGGGATACGCCGTCCGGACCGAGCTCAAGCCAGTCCCAGCTTCCGCTTCAGCACCTCGTTGACGGCCTGCGGGTTGGCCTTGCCGCCGGTGGACTTCATGACCTGGCCGACGAACCAGCCGATGGCCTGTGGCTTGGCCTTGGCCTGCTCCACCTTGTCCGGATTGGCCGCTATCACCTTGTCGATGGCGGCCTCGATGGCGCCGGTGTCGGTGACCTGCCTGAGGCCGCGCTTCTCGACGATCTCGGCCGGGTCGCCGCCCTCGCTCCAGACGATCTCGAACACGTCCTTGGCGATCTTGCCGGAGATGGCACCCGAAGCAATCAAATCGATGATGCCGCCCAGTTGAGCGGCCGACACCGGGCTGGCACCGATCTCCAGGCCGTCCCTGTTGAGCCGTCCGAACAGCTCGTTGATCACCCAGTTCGCGGCCGTCTTGCCATCCCGGCCCTTGGCCACCGCCTCGAAGAACTCGGCGCTCTCGCGCTCGGCTGTCAGCACGCCGGCATCGTAGGCCGAGAGCCCGTACTCCCGCATGAACCGCGACCGCCTTGCGTCCGGCAGCTCGGGCAGGTCCTTGCGCAGGTCGTCCACATAGTCCTGGGTCAGCTCCACGGGCAGCAGGTCAGGGTCGGGGAAATAGCGGTAGTCGTGCGCCTCCTCCTTGGAGCGCATGGAGCGCGTCACGCCCTTCGCCGAATCGAACAGGCGCGTCTCCTGCCGGATGGTGCCGCCGTCCTCGATGATGTCGATCTGCCGGCGAGCCTCGTAGTCGATGGCCTGGCCGATGAAGCGGATGGAGTTGACGTTCTTGATCTCGCAGCGGGTGCCGAGCTCCGTCTCGCCCGCCCGCCGCACCGACACGTTGAGATCGGCCCGCAGGTTGCCCTTCTCCATGTCGGCGTCCGAGGTGCCGAGATAGCGCAGGATGGAGCGCACCTTCGCCACATAGGCCTGGGCCTGCTTCGCCGAGCGCATGTCGGGCCTGGACACGATCTCCATCAGGGCCACGCCGGCGCGGTTCAGGTCCACCAGGGAATACTCGGCGTGCTGGTCGTGGATCAGCTTGCCGGCGTCCTGCTCCAGGTGCAGCCGCTCGATGCCGACCCTGACGGCCTCGCCGTCCACATCGACCTCGACTACGCCCTCGCCGACGATCGGCTGCTTATACTGGCTGATCTGGTAGCCCTGGGGGAG
>DATMZP010000786.1:0-2023 GCA_035573595.1 Hyphomicrobiaceae bacterium | reverse complement strand
GCTTTGCCTGGTTCGCCCCTGGCGGCGTCCGGTCTGGCCGCATCGGCCTTGGCGGCGTCGGCCTTGCGAGCCTCCGGCGATTTAGGGGCCGGAGGGGTCGCCGGCGGCGGCGCGCTCGGGGCGGGCGCCTGGGCTGTCTTTACCACGCTGACGTTGGGCGCCGACGTGGCAGCGGGTTTCAATTGATTGCGCTCCGCTTCGCCGATCGGCGTGCCCGGCTTGGCGGCGAGCTGCTGCTGCTGGGCGGCAAAGGCGACCGGCGGAGGTGGCGGCGAGTTGCGGGCGACGACGGGCCGTTCACGGGCCGGCGGTCTGGCGCCGGCGCTCGGGGCGCCGCCCTGCAGGCTTTGCTGCACCGGCGCTACGGCGGGGACAGGCGCTGCCGGCGCGCGGGCGGCCGCTTCGTTCGACACCGGCACCGCCGCCTTGGCGACCGGCTGGGACTGCGCAAATGCCTGCGCCGGCACGGCGACCACGCCGCCGGCCACCCGTTGGTTGGCGTAGACCACCCGGGGCGCGGCGGGAGAGTTGACGATGGTCGTGTTGGTGGTGATGTTGGTGATGTTGGTGTTGTAGACGTTGGTGATGGCAGCGGGGGCGACCACCGCGTTGCTGCGGTTGATCCTTTCGAAGTAGCCGCGGCTCACCGGGTAAGAGGGCCGGTAGACCTCGCGCGGCGCCAGCGCAAACCAGCCGATGATCGCTGCGACGGCGACGCCGGCGACGGCCGCCGAGCCCTGTAGATTCTGGCCGCCGACAAATGCCACCTGCGCCGGGGCATATACCGCCGGCTCGCGCGTCGGGCCCGGAACCCAGCTCCAGGTGCCCCTGATATTCGCCCAGCGGCCGTAATGGGAAACGGCGTAGCCCCACGGCGCGTCATCCACCCAGGTCCAGCCCCAGGGGTCGATCCAGGCCCAATGGCCGTCGCGGTAGGGGCTCCAGCCGGAGGGCACGCGGTTCGGCGTCCAGACGTTGCCGTAGGCCGGGTCCGAGCGCCAGGTGCCGTAGACATCGAGATCCTCATAGCCGACTACTTCGGACGAGACGTAGCGTGCCGACCGCGAATTGTCCGCGCGCTGGTCGCGTTCGCGCGCCCATCGATCCAGATCGTCCTCGCGCCGCGCCGCCAGGCGCTCGTAGTCGGTCAGGTCAGTACCGTAGAAGCGATACCCCTGCTGCGTGTTGAGTGCCCACGACGCGCCTTCGCCATACACTTCTGCCCGCCCGCTGTACAGCGTGACCGCCGTCGCGTCTTCGTTCGGGTCCACATTGATGCGGAATTCGCCGGGACGGCGCAGGAACAGCGCGAGATTGGGCGTATCCACCTCGAAGGCCTGGTTCCGCCCGATGCGGCGCACCCTCGCTTTCAGCGTGCCTTGTGAAAGCTGCACCTGCGCGATGCGGTCGTCGAGATTGAGCAGGATCACGCTGGTGCCCCCGCCCAGGCGGATCGCCGCCCCGCCGACTTGCAACTCGGCGCGCGAATTGGCCCCCACCCACAGGCGGTCGCCGGTGGTCAGTGGGCGGTTGGTCACAGCCCGCACCCAATCGGGCTGGCCGGCCGGCGAGAAACTCACCGTGCCGCGGATTTCGCTCAGGCGTGCTGCACGCGAAGGCGGCTCCGCCGCGGCCCGCCCGCTCAGGGCGAGCATCGCGATCCCGAACAGCAAGACCCGTAGCCACGGGCGGGAAGCTGGCATGTGCATGGGGACACCTGACATAGTTGTGCGCCGAGACGGTTTCAAGAGCCAGAGAAAACGCCAACGCATGGAGATCGTTCGGCACTGCAGCAAATCGTGCCGGCGAGGAGCAGTCTCAAATTCGAGGTAGATTCCGGCACGGCAGTGCTGCTTCACCGCGCCAGAGGCAGTCGGTGCGCCGCGGGAGTAATGACACTGGCGTGGGGGCAAGGTTCCCGGCACGGTTCGCCGCTGGCAACCCAGATGGCATGTGGGGTGCGTCCAACCCGATGTCCCCCTGACATCGGGTTGTCAACCTGTCTGCGTGGTCCGAGAGGGTG
>DATMZP010000785.1:0-3100 GCA_035573595.1 Hyphomicrobiaceae bacterium | reverse complement strand
GGCTGGTGGGAGACCATGGTGGGACCGGGCAAGCCGATCGACACCGACCGGTTCTTCGTCGTCTGCCCCAATGTGCTCGGCGGCTGCATGGGCTCGACCGGCCCCGTCAGCATCGACCCGAAGACCGGCAAGCCGTGGGGCCTCGACTTCCCCGTCATCACCATCGGCGACATGGTGGATGCGCAGGTCCCACTCATCGATCATCTCGGCATCGAAGCGCTGTTCTGCGTGATCGGCGGCTCCATGGGCGGCATGCAGGTGCTGCAGTGGGCGGCGCGCTACACGGAGCGCGTGTTTGCGGCGGTGCCGATCGCGGCGGCGGCATGGCACTCCTCGCAGAATATCGCCTTCCATGAGGTCGGCCGGCAGGCGGTGATGGCCGACCCGGATTGGGCCGGCGGGCGCTATCTGGAGCTTGGCAAGGAGCCGCGCAACGGGCTTTCGGTGGCGCGCATGGCGGCGCACATCACCTACCTCTCCGAGGAGGCGCTGCAGCGTAAATTCGGGCGCTCCCTGCAGGACCTCGACGCCAAGAGCTTCTCCTTCAACGCGGACTTCCAGGTGGAGAGCTACCTGCGCCATCAGGGCTCCACCTTCGTCGACCGCTTCGACGCCAACAGCTACCTCTATATCACCCGCGCGATGGACTACTTCGACCTCGCCGCCGACTACGGCGACGTGCTGGCCAACGCCTTCCGGGGCACCAGAACGCGCTTCTGCGTGGTGTCGTTCACCTCGGACTGGCTCTACCCCACGCGCGAGAGCCGCGAGATCGTGCAGGCGCTCAATGCCGTGGCCGCCAACGTCAGCTTCGTTGAGATCGAGTCCGACAAGGGCCACGACGCCTTTCTGCTCGACGAGCCCGAGCTGTTCGCCACCGTACGCGGCTTCATCAACGCAGCGGCGCGCAAGCGCGGCCTGCCAGCCTCGGCCGGCCCGCGGCTCGCCGGGAGCGCCTGATGCTGGCGCCCGGCAAGCAACCGATCTACCGCGCCGACCATCTGCTGATCGCCGAGATGGTGGCGCAGGACTCGCGCGTGCTCGACGTGGGCTGCGGCGACGGCTCGCTCTTGCAGCTGCTGGCCGACACCAAGGCGGTGGACGGGCGCGGCATCGAGGTGTCGCGCGAGCGCGTCAACGCCTGCGTCGCACGCGGCCTCTCGGTGATCCAGGGCGACGCCGACAGCGACCTTGCCGATTACCCCGACGACGCGTTCGACTACGCCATCCTGAGCCTCACCATCCAGGCCACGCTGCGGCCGAAGGAGGTGCTGGAGCAGCTGCTCCGCATCGGCCGCTATGCGATCGTCTCGTTTCCCAACTTCGGGCACTGGCAGGTGCGTGCGCGCCTGCTCTTCACGGGCCGCATGCCGGTGACGGCGAACCTGCCGGAGTCCTGGTACGTGACGCCGAACGTGCATCTCTGCACCATCAAGGACTTTGCCGAGCTGTGCGAGGCGGTAGGTGCGCGCGTGGAGCGGTCGGTGGCGTTCAATGCCTCTGGCCAGAAGCTCGGCACGTGGGTGCCCCTGACGGCGCACAACCTGCTGGGCGAGAAGGCCGTGTTCATGCTGACGCGAAAATGGGTGGAAGCGGGGAATTGGGTAGCAAGGCAATAAGGGTGGCCGACGCGGCCGGCGAGGCCGATACTGCCCTACTGTCCTGGGTTAAGACCGGAAGGGTCTGACGCCTTCCGCCGCCGCCACCGGCTGGCGCTTGCCTTTTGCAGGCACCGTCTTGGGCAGCGCGCCGATCAGCTCCTTGCGCGCCTCGACGATGATGACGCCTGCGAAGCCTGGCCATAGACGGGCGCCCACGCGCTCGAACACCGTGGCCCAGCGGACGGCCCACTCGCGGTTGAGCGGCGGCATGTAGAGCGCGCTTGTCCATTCGAGCGGGGTGAAGAGCGAGTCCGCCAGCAACCGCTCCAGCTGGCCGCGGCTGTAGGGGCGGCCGTGGCCGAACGGCGTCGTATCGAACCGCGCCCACAGCCCCCGCCGGTTCGGCACGATAAGCAGGAGCCGCCCCTCGGGCGCCAGCACCCGCCACATCTCGCGCAGCATCGGCCTGGTGCTCTCCGCCACCTCCAGGCAATGCACGCACAGGAGAAGGTCGACCGAGGCATCGGGCAGCGGCAGCATCACCTCGTCCACCAGCACCGACAACACGTCGCCGGACTGCGGCCATACCAGCGCGCCCTGATGTGCAGGCATCAGCGCGGCCAGCGTGTCCGCCTCCTCGCGGAACGCGCCGATATACGGCACGGCAAAGCCCAGGCCGACCAGCTGGCGACCGCGCGCGCTGCGCCAGCGCGTGCGGATGCGCTGGGTCAGCAGCCGGCGCACGATGCCGCCGAGCGGCTTATGGTAGAAATCGCGGAGTCCGACGACGTCGTGCTGCATGGAGGATTAATGACACCGCGCGGGGGCGATTGAATTGAAGGAATCGACTGCCAGGGTGTAGGCTGACTGCCGCAAGCCAAGCAGACGCAGGAGACTAAAGCCCATGGCCGCACTCCAAATCTACCAGTTTCCCTGCCTGTCCGACAATTTCGGCGTGCTGATCCACGACCCCGAGGCCGGTCTCACCGCCTCCATCGACGCGCCCGAGGCCGACAAGGTGACGGCGGCGCTCAAGGAGAAAGGCTGGAAGCTCACGCACATTCTCACCACCCACCATCACGCCGACCATACCGACGGCAACGCTGCGCTGAAAGCGGCGACCGGCTGCAGGATTATCGGCCCACGCAACGAGGCGGGCAAGATCCCCGGCATCGACGAGACGGTGGGCGGGGGCGACACGTTCAACTTCGGCTCGCACCGGGTCGAGGTGCTCGACACCCCCGGGCATACCGCAGGGCACATCACCTACGTGGTTCCCTCCACCAAGGTGGCGTTCGTCGGCGACACCTTGTTCGCCATCGGCTGCGGCCGCGTAATCGAGGGTACGCCGCAGATGATGTGGGAGTCGCTCAAGAAGCTGATGGCGCTGCCCAAGGACACCACCGTCTACTGCGGGCACGAGTACACGCAGGCCAACGCCAGGTTTGCCCTCACCATCGAGCCCGACAGCACCGCCCTGCAGAAGCGGGCCAAGGAGG
>DATMZP010000784.1:0-2773 GCA_035573595.1 Hyphomicrobiaceae bacterium | reverse complement strand
TACGCCACCTACGTCGAGCGCCAGCAGGCCGACATCGAGGCCCTCCGCAAGGACGAGAGCGTCCGCATCCCCGCCGACCTCGACTACGCCGCCATCGCCGGCCTCTCCGCCGAGGTGCGCCAGCGGCTGGAGAAGCTCCGCCCAGCAACCCTGGCCCAGGCCTCGCGCATGGAAGGCATCACGCCGGCGGCCACCATGCTGCTGCTGGCGCAGCTGCGCCGCGCGTCTCCGCGGAAGCGCGCATAGCCCATGCACCCGTCATCCCGGAAGCCGAGCCGAAGGCGAGGCTATCCGGGACCTCCCGGGGGCCTCGCAGAGCGAGTCGAACCATCCTTCCCTACAGGATAGCGAGCGAATAAGATTCTAGGCTGAAGATCATATCCAGGAGGATCGCTGTGCCCAGGCACGATCTACCTATCGGTATGAGACCAACTCCAGGCACCCTGCTCAAACAGTTTTCGATCTACATTCTCACCAACCGGTCGCGCGGCGTGCTCTACGTTGGCTTGAGCAGCTCGCTGGCCGAGCGGATTCGGCAGCACCGAGAGGGGCTCATCCCCGGCTTCACGAAACGATACAACTTGGTGCGCCTCGTCCATTTCGAGTACCTGCCTACGGCGGCACGCATGATCGCGCGGGAGAAGCGCCTCAAGCGCTGGCGCCGAGACTGGAAGATTGCGCTGATCGAGAAGATGAACCCAACGTGGCGCGATCTTTGGCCCGATATCACGGAGCCCTAACGAGCAAGGTCCCGGCTCGAAGCGCCGCTCGCCTGCGGCTCACATCGCTTCGGCCGGGATGACGGGTAATTGCCGTGACGGCTCACACCATCCGCTGCTTCCTCAGCACCTCCACCAGCGCCTCCGGCTCCGTCACCGGCAGCGAGCACTGTGGCCCCAGGCAGGCGTAGGCGGTGGCCTTCCCGCCGATGGCGGACTTGCCGTTAAGCGTCGGATTGGCCAGCGTCTGCCCCGGCTCCACCACCTGCTCCACCGCGCCGGGCAGAGACAGGTCCAGCATCGCTCGCGCCAGCGGCGACGATCCGTGAGCCGCTGCATCGCCCGATGGCTCGATCACCACCACCTGCTGCGGGGCGATCAGGTCGAGCGTGCCGGCCAGCAGCCCGCAGTGGCCGAACGTGCTCCGCACCAGTTCGGAGGCGAACGCCCTGGGGATCGCCTCGGCCCATTCCAGGTAGCGCGGCTTGCCCGTCAGCAGGTGCAGCGCCATCAGGTTGGAGATCATGATGCCGTTGGCGTTGGGCGTGGCGTCGTCGTGCGCCCCCAGCATGCGGACAATCACATCGGGCGTATCATCCGCGGTGAAGGCATAGCCGCCCGACTCCGCGGCCCAGTAGCGCTCGTCCACCACCGCCAGCCAGCGCTCCGCGACCCCGAGATAGTCCGCATCGCCTGTCACGAGGTAGAGCCGCAGCGCCGCCCGGATCATGTTGGCGTAGTCGCTGGCCGTGGCCGGCGCGGCGGCCCGCCCGTCTCGATAGGCGTGGAACAGCCGCCCGTCCTTCTCCATGCGGGTCACGACGAATTCGAAGGCCGCCTTCGCAAGCTCCAGCCATTCCGGCCGCTCGAATACGCGTGCGGCCTGGGCCAGCGCGGCGATCATCAGCCCGTTCCAGTCGGCCAGCACCTTGTCGTCCCAGTCGGGGCGCACCCGCCCCGCCCGTCGCGCCAGCAGCTTCGCCCGCATGGCGGCCAGCGCCTGCTCCTCGTCGGGCGACCCAAGCTCCAGGCTGCCGAGCCGGTTCAGGATGCTGTGCCCCTCCCAGTTGCCCTCGGCCGTCACGTCGTACGCCTCGCAGAACCGCGCTGCGTCCTCCGCCCCCAGCACCTCGTCGATCTCGGCCTTGCTCCAGACGTAGAACTTGCCCTCCTCGCCCTCGCTGTCAGCATCGAGCGAGGCCGCGAACCCGCCGCCCTCGGCGATCATCTCGCGCTGCAGCCAGGCGACCGTTTCCTCGATGCGTGCCTTGTAGAGTTCGTTGCCGGTCTCCCGGTAGACCTCCGTCATCAGGTCGATGAGCAGGGCGTTGTCGTAGAGCATCTTCTCGAAGTGAGGCACCAGCCAGCGATCGTCCACCGCGTAGCGGGCGAAGCCGCCGCCCAGGTGGTCGTAGATGCCGCCCTGGCAGATGTTGGCGAGCGTCACGTCCACCGCCTGCAGCGCCGCCGGGTGGCCGTAGCGGATGGCGAGCCGCCACAGCAGCCAGAAGAAGCTCCACTGCGGGAACTTGGGCGCCCCGGCGAGGCCGCCGCGGCGCATATCGACCGCGCGCACCAGGGGGCCGATGAGGGCGGCGATTCCGCCGGTGGAGAGGTCGGGCGTGGCACCGCCGCCCTCCTGGCGCTCCTTCAGCGCCTTCACCAGCAGGCCGGCGTTGTATTGCACCTTGTCGGGCTCCTCGCGGTAGACGCGTGCCACCTCCTCCAGCACGGTGCTGAACGCGGGCTTGCCGAAGCGTGGCGCGGGCGGGAAGTAGGTGCCGCCCCAGAAGGGGCGCGCCTCGCTGTCGAGGAACATGGTCAGAGGCCAGCCGCCCTGCTCGCCGAGGGAGTGCAGCGCGCGCATGTAGATGGCATCGACGTCGGGGCGCTCCTCGCGGTCGACCTTGATGTTCACGAACAGCTCGTTCATGACCGCGGCGGTGTCGGCGCTCTCGAAGCTCTCGTGCGCCATGACGTGGCACCAGTGGCAGGCGGCATAGCCGACCGACAACAGGATCGGCTTATCGGCCGTCTTGGCGGCCGCTAGCGTC
>DATMZP010000783.1:0-2579 GCA_035573595.1 Hyphomicrobiaceae bacterium | reverse complement strand
TCCTTCCTGTCGAGCTGGTGGCAGGCGTAGCAGTTGCCGCCGTTCGCCTGGCGCGGCGGGTAGTCGGTGAAGCGCCACCCGTAGCCGCTCTGCGCCAGCTTCTCGCCCTTCCGCCAGTCACCCGTCAGCTGCCCATCGGGCGGGTACTGGATGGCGGCCTTCTCGCGGGTCAGGATCGCATTGGCGACGTCGTTGGGTGGCGCATTGCGGTATTGGCTGCACAGCTTCTGCGTCTCGTCCTGCACGAGCCGCTCGCGCCATTCGGGCGTGGTCCGCGTCCAGCTGCCCTTGATCGCGGCCTCGATGGCGGACGCGCGGTCCTGGGCTTGCGCCGGGGGGGCGGCAAGGCAGGCCGCACCCAGGGCGACGATGGCCCCGGCCGCGGTGATAACTGCTGCAAAGCGCATGGGTATCGCCTCAACGCTTGATCTGGGGCGCGCTGACCTCGCCGCCCTTGGCCTGGTTGACGAGGTACATGGTGAGGGCCACCGCCACGTCGGAGCCGTAGTCGATGAGGGGTAGGCGCATCTGCCAGAAGCAGTCGGTGATGCGGTGCTGCATGGTCATGACGGTGCCCTGCGAGACGCGGTAGGCGGGCCACTGGCCGACCGCCTCGCGCGCCTCCTCGGGCTTGCTGAGGAACGGGAGGCCCTGCAGGCGGATGCGCTTGCCGGAGTCGCCGTGGCAGGTGGCGCAGGCGAAGTCCATCGGCCCCTGGCGACGGAAGAACAGCGCCTCACCCACGGCCAGCGCCTCGCGCTCCTTGGGATGGCCGAGCTGCGGCGCGAACTTGCGGCCGTTCGACTTGTTGGCCACATAGGTCGCAAGCGCCTCCAGCTCGCTGCCGGCCTGGTTGGCCTTGGAGTAGGGGCGCTTGACGATCTGGGCATGCTCGAAGCCCTGCAGCTTCGCCATGCACCACACGAGACGCGCCTCCAGGTCCATGACCTTGTCGGCATCGGCGAAATAGCGCGGCAGCTCGGCAAAGGCGCCCTCGACCTTGCCGGGGCCTTTGCCGAGATCGCAGGCCTCGAGCGAGGCGACCTTGGGGCCGCGCTTCTCCTTCCACAGGGCCTCGCCGCGGTCGGCCTCCAGCAGGCCGGGGTTGGACCAGGGGTCCTCCCTGAGCATCTGGCGGTAGCGCTCGACCTCGCGCTCGGTATCGTCCTGCGCAAGTGTGCGCGGGCCGCCGGCGCCGATGAGCGCCACAGCCAGCACTGCGATCCACAGCCCTTGGCGCATTGCCTCTCCCCTCGACTCGCAGGGCGGCGGGATTGCCACCGATCTGCCAAAATCGCGACCCGTTCTTATCTTGCGGCTTTCGCGTCGTCCACGAGCGCCCCCAACCCGGCATGATAACGCACATCGCCCTTCTGCGAGCCGTCAATGTCGGCGGCAACATGCTCAAGATGGAACATTTGCGCGAAATGCTTGCCGATCTAGGCCTCACGGATGTGAAAACCTACCTCCAGAGCGGGAACGTGCTGTTCAGCGCGAAGGATACGCCGGCTAAGCTCTCGGCCAGGATCGAGAAGCGGCTGAGCGAGGCGACCCGGCTGCCCGTCTCGGTCATCGTCAGGACGCCGGATGAGCTGCAGGGCATTATCGCCGCCAACCCGTTCGCCAGGGAGGCCGCGGCCGCGCCGAAGACGGTTCACGTCACGTTCCTCGCCGGCGCGGCGCCAAAGGCGGCGGCTGCGGCAATCGGCAAGCTGCCGGCGGGCGAGGATCGCTGGCACGTGGCGAGCAGCGAGATCTATCTCTGCTGCCCCGGCGGCTACGGGCGCACCAAGCTCAACACCATGGCGCTGGAGCGGGTGCTCGGGCGGCGCGCGACCACCCGCAACTGGAGCACCGTGACGGCGCTCCATGCGATGGCGGTCGGGTAGATTGGGCGAATGGCCAATTGCGAATGGTGCGTCGCCATTCGCCACTCACCATTCGCCGATCCTACACGGCCAACGCCGCGACGCCCGGCAACTCCCGGCCCTCCAGCCATTCCAGGAAAGCGCCGCCGGCAGTGGAGACGTAGCTGAACTTGTCCGTCACGCCGGCGGCGTTGAGGGCGGCGACGGTGTCGCCGCCACCGGCGACCGAGGTGAGCCGGCCGGCCTCGGTTGCCGCCGCGGCGGTGCGGGCGAGCGCGAAGGTGCCCTCGCCGAAGGGGGCGATCTCGAAGGCGCCGAGCGGGCCGTTCCAGAGCAGCGTCCGGCAACGGCTGAGCACGTCGGTGTAGTGCGCCACCGCCTTGGGGCCCACGTCCAGGATCATCTGATCCGCGGGCACCTCCAGCACCGGGCAGGTGCGCGAGGCCGCGCCGGCCTCGAATTTCGCTGCCACCACGACATCGGCCGGCAGCACCACCTCGCAGCTGCTCGCCTTGGCGTCGTGCATGATCTGGCAGGCCGTCTCGGCGAAATCGGGCTCGGCCAGCGATATGCCGACATTGACTCCCTGGGCGAGCAGGAAGGTGTTGGCCATGCCGCCGCCGATGATCAGCTTGTCGACCTTGGCGATGAGGTTGGTGAGCACCGGGATCTTGGTGGAAACCTTGGCGCCGCCGATCACCGCCGCCACCG
>DATMZP010000782.1:0-3946 GCA_035573595.1 Hyphomicrobiaceae bacterium | reverse complement strand
AACGTGCACCTTGCCCGCCCGGTCGACGGCGCGCATCGCGAGCGGGTGGATGATGCTGGCCTCGGCGCGGGCCAGGCAGCCTCTGAGGTCGTCCTCGTGGTAGTCGTTGGTGAGAAATCCGACCGATCCGCGGTTCATGCCGTAGACCGGGATGCGGTCGTGCAGATGAGCATGCAGGGTCTGCAGCATCAAGCCGTCGCCGCCCAAGGCCACGATGGCGTCGGCCGATGCGGCCGGCGCGTTGCCGTAGACCTTGGTCAGCCGCTCCAGCGCCTCGCGCGCCTCCGGCACGTCGCTGCAAACGAAGGCGATCTTCTCGAACGTTCGCGATGTTGCCATATATTGGCTTCAGAGGGGTCACCCCCTCGCCTCCTCGGACTCAGTAGTACCCCGGACCCTGGGCTGCGAGGGGGTCAGCCCCCTTCTGCATGAGGCTCGCTCAGTTGGACCAAGACGACAAGCCCGTTCTGATCTACTCGACCTACCCGTCCCTTGCGGAGGCCGAGCGGATCGGCGGCGCCCTGGTGGACCGCGGCCTCGCCGCGTGCGTCAACATCCTTCCCGGCATGACCTCGATCTACGTGTGGGAGGGCAAGCGCCAGCGCGACAGCGAGGCCGCCATGTTCATCAAGACGCGCAGCCACCTTGCCGACACGGCCGTCGCCGAGGCGCGCAAGCTGCATCCCTATGCCAACCCGGCGTTCGTGGTGCTGCCCATCGACGGCGGCTCGGACGACTTCCTGCGCTGGATCGTGGAGCAGACCGCGAAGCCGATGCAAAAGCCTGTCGGCTGAGTCGCGCATGCAATAGGGAATCGAAAAACGCACATTAAGATTCCGTGCCGGTGGATAAATGGTGGATAGTTTCACGGAAACCACAGCCGGAACGTCCGACGTCTAATTCACGTCCAAATCGGTAGCCTGGGATATGCAAATTGATTTTCCAGAGTCTTTACGATAGGTAAATGAGTCGAGGGGGCTGCGTTTGGTGCCGCGTCGCTTGGGTCAGGGCCTCGAGGGCATGTGCATGAACGCGGTTCGTTTCGAGTACCCCACCTGTGCACAACTCTTCCAGGCCTGATCGCTTCCGCCGCCGACCGGATGAGCACTGAGCGAAGTCGCGGGCAGCAATGCCGCGCCGGCGCGCTCTGAGGGACAGTGCTCGATGGGCCGACAGCCCATGCCGGACGGTCCGAAGGCAGTGCTGGCGCCGAATGCTATGCGCCCCCCGGAAGGGGGCTAAGTGAGACATATTCTCGGAATCCTCGGTGTGCTCGCCGCGAGCGTGCTGCTGCTCGTTTCGGCGATGATGAACTACCAGTTCGGCTACAGTCTCGGCAGGACGCCGGCCGACTCGCACATCTACGGCATGGCATCGGCCGCCGCGGACTGCTTCAAGGCGCTGGCACCGTTCTTCTTCTTTGCGGCGCTGCGCAATCGCGTGTGGTCGCAGGCCCTCGCCGCCGCCCTGGTCTGGGTGGTGGTGACGGGCTACGCCTTCACCTCGGCCCTGGGCCACGCAGCCCTCAACCGGTTCGCCACCAGCGGCGAGCGCGTCGTCGCCAGCGCCAACTACAAGGACCTGCGCGCCGAACGCGAGCGCGCCGAGGACCAGCTGAAGTGGATTCCACCGCACCGGCCGCCGGCCACGGTGGAGGCCGAGCTCAACGTGCTCAAGGCCCAGCGCGCGTGGATGACCTCGAAAGAGTGCACCGACGCCACGATCAAGGCCAGCCGGGAGTTCTGCCAGCAGTACTTCAAGCTCTCCGCGGAGCACGCCTCCGGCCAGGAGACCGAGAAGCTCAGGGCCAAGATCGCCCAGCTCGGCGCCCAGTCCGCCAAGGTGACCGGCGCCGCCGTCATGGGCGAGGCCGACCCGCAGGCGGGTGTGATCTCCCGCCTGACGGGGTTCGAGATCGGCACGGTGCAGACCGGCCTCATGCTGTTCGTGGCGCTCCTGATCGAGATCGGCTCGGGCTTCGGCATGTACGTGGCCTTCGCCTACTGGCGTCCGAACCAGAGCCTGCACGGCGGCGAGCACAAGCCGGCGAGCAGGTCGACCGAGGTGCAGCCGGCGCGCAGGGAGGAGGAGGCACAGCCGGCAAGGAAGGAGGAGGAGGCTCAGCCCACCGGCAAGGCCGACCCGATCTGGTCGAGCGAGCCGGCCGCAAGCGCGGCGGGCGGCGAGATGGACGCGTCCGGGCCTCCGCCGGCACGGCCCTTCGGCGACAACGACAACAGCAACAAGACCGCGCCGAAGTGGATCATGCCGGAGAACGACGTGGAGCTGTTCTACAAGCAGGGCGTGGTTCTCGCCGAGAGGGACACCATCGTCTCGCAGGACCTCTACGACGGCTACAAGCTGTGGGCCAGGACCAGGGACAAGCGCCCGCTGAACCACTCCAGGTTCTCCGGGGACTTCGAGAAGCTCGGCTACAAGACGGTGCAGATCGCCGGCCGCCAGCGCTACGTCGGCATCACGCTGGCGGCGGACTTGGTGGCGGAGCTGGAGAAAAAGGCCTCCTTTCGCAAGCGCAAGTCCCAGCCGGTCCAGGACCCCGCCGGAGAGCAGCCGCGACCTCATGTAGACGAGACCGCGGCGGCAGCCGAGAAGCTGCGGGCGAAAGCGGGCGAGATGCAGGCCGCCCTGGACCAGTCCGGCACCTCGCCCGACAAGGCTAAAGCGGCGTAGCTGCAACGACACAACCACTCCTGACACCCAACCTGCGGGGGCCGCGCAAGCGGCCCTTTCTTTTGACATAGGCGGTGCCTACATCACCGCGGTGCGGCCATAGAGGGACCCCCCAGGACATGCAGAAGCCTGCGCCGAGCGCCGATCCAGTCATCTCCATCGCCGGCGTCTCGAAGACCTACGCCTCGGGCCACTGCGCTCTCAAGGGCATCGACCTCGACATCCGCCGCGGCGAGATCTTCGCGCTGCTCGGCCCCAACGGCGCCGGCAAGACCACGCTGATCGGCATCGTCTGCGGCATCGTCAACCCCAGCGAAGGCTGCGTCACGGTGGACGGCCACGACATCGTGGCGGACTACCGCGCCGCCCGCTCGCTGATCGGCCTGGTGCCGCAGGAGCTCACCACCGACGCCTTCGAAACGGTCTGGGCCACGACCAGCCTCAGCCGCGGCCTGTGGGGCAAGCCGCGCGACGCCGCGCATATCGAGAAAGTCCTGAAGTCGCTCTCCCTCTGGGACAGGAGGAACAGCAAGATCATGACGCTGTCCGGCGGCATGAAGCGCCGCGTCATGATCGCCAAGGCCCTGGCCCACGAGCCGCAGATCCTGTTCCTCGACGAGCCCAGCGCCGGCGTCGACGTGGAACTGCGCCGCGACATGTGGAACCTGGTGCGGGCGCTGCGGGACTCCGGCGTCACCATCATCCTCACCACCCACTACATCGAGGAGGCGGAGGAGATGGCGGACCGCATCGGGGTCATCAACAAGGGCGAGCTGATCCTGGTGGAGGACAAGGCCACGCTCATGCGCAAGCTCGGCAGGAAGCAGCTGACATTGCAGCTGCACGGCCGGCTCGAGGCGGTGCCGGCCGAGCTGGCGGCGCACCGCCTGGTCCTGGCTGCGGACGGCCGGGAGCTCGTCTACACCTACGACACGCAGGGCGAGCGCACCGGCATCACCGCGCTGCTGGCCGACCTGCGTCACGCCGGCATCCGCTTCCGCGACCTCAACACCACGCAGAGCTCGCTGGAGGACATCTTCGTGGACCTGGTGAGGCAGCGCCAATGAAGGGTGGTGTCAGGCCCGCCGCGTCTGACACCACTGTAGACCGATTATCGGAGTCATGGTGTCAGACCCGGAGGGTCTGACACCCAATCGCGAGCAGATCAATGAACCTCTCCGCCGTCCGCGCCATCTACACCTACGAGATGGCCCGCACCGGGCGCACGCTGATGCAGAGCATCCTCTCGCCCGTC
>DATMZP010000781.1:0-5881 GCA_035573595.1 Hyphomicrobiaceae bacterium | reverse complement strand
TCGAGGCTGTCTGCCACATGCCGGAGTAGCGGCTGGCACAGCCCGTCAAGCCGAACCGGTTCGACGGGCCACGAGCGGCTTGAGGACTTCCGCCAGCACGTCCCGGATGCGCGGCGGCTTGGCCGTGCGGAACGGCACCGGGCGGATCACGTCCAGGGCGGTCACGCCGATCCGGGCCGTCAGGGCGCCGTTGAAGGCGCCCTCGCCCAGCCGGCGCGACAGGCGCCGCAGGAGGTCCTGGCCGAGGAACTGGCCCAGGAGGTCGTCGGTCATCGCCACCCCGCCGGTGGCCACCACGTGGCCGAAGACCAGGCGGGCAAGGCGCGCGACACCGGCAAGGCCGGGACGGGCGCCGTAGAGGGTCGCCAGCGCACGCAGCAGCCGCAGGTTCTCGATCAGGACATAGCCGACGGCAATCAGGGCCATGGGGCTCAGCGCCGTGACGGTGGCAACGCGTTTGGCGGCGCGCGTGACCAGGCGGCGCGCCTCGCCGTCGAGCGGCTGCATCACCTCGCGCTCCAGCAGCGCCAGAAGCTCGCCGGGGTCGTGCACGTCGCGCGCATGCTCGCGGAAGCGGCGTAAGCCCCACGCCTCGGCGCCGCGCCCGGCGTAGAGGGCCGCGACGCGCTGCGCGGCCTTGCGCTCCGCCTTCCGGTCCCCCTCCGCAATCGCCGACACGATCTCCGTCCTGAGGCGGCCGAGGCGGGCGACACGGGCGAAGCCGACGAGCTCGCGCAGCACCGTCATCAGGGCGGCGAACGCGGCGATGAGCAGCAGCGCCAGGGTTGCCGAGCCGATCCAATCCTCCCGCGCCAGCGCCGCCGACACGAAGCGCGCGAGCCACGCCACCAGGCTCAGGACCGCCGCGCCCGCCAGAGCCGACACCAGCACCGCGCCCCAGCGCAGCCCGCGGCGGCCCAGCTCCCCCAGGGTCGGACGTGCGACGCCTGCGTCGCCGGCGGCTGCGCCGGCAGCGGCACTGTCGGCGGGCGCGCCGTCGATGTCCGGGCTGGCGTCGACGACCAGGTCGGGATCGTCAGGCGCGAACACGCGGGGCTGGCGTGGGGGAGCGTTCATGCGAGCCTGTCCCCCAGCAGGAAATCCATGGCGCGGTCGAGCCGGATATGCGGCAGCACGGCGGCCTCGCCCGAGCCCGCGTCGGGCGCCAGCCGCGGCGGCCGGAAGCGCGGGAAGTGCACGGTCTCCGCGCCGGGGCCGTCGAGCAGGCTGGCCGGATCGTCCGGCAGGTCGCCGGGAAACACCGCCGCCTCGGTCCTGCCGTCGAACGCCTTGGCGCCCACCCGCTCGCCCGGCAGCGGCACGCCGACGATGCACGGCAGGCGCTCGCGGCCGAAGGTGCCGGGCGCACGCGCCTCCGCCTCGCGCGTCGCCCGCACCGCGGCCAGCGCCATCGCCTTGACCTCGGCGCCGGCGAAGCTGGCCCGCGCGATGGCCCTGTCGCAGAGCCAGCGCAGGATCGCCTCCAGCCGGTCGTGGCTCGAATGGTGCAGGTGGTCGGCCTTGGTGGCGGCGAACACCAGCCGGTCGATACGGCGGGGCAGCATCCACGACAGCCACGTGCCGGCACCGGGCCGGAAGGCCGCCAGCACCGCCGCCAGCGTCCGCTCCAGCTCGCGCAGGGCCTCCGCGCCGCCATTCACGGCGCTGAGCGCGTCCACCAGCACGATCTGCCGGTCCAGGCGCGCGAAGTGATCGCGGAAGAACGGCTTGACCACGTGCGCCTTGTAGCTCTCGAAGCGCCGCGCCAGCATGGCCGAGAGGCTGCCGCGCCCCCCGCCGCCGTCAACCGCGAGGGGCAACGGGAAGAAGGTGAGAAGCGGCGAGCCGGCAAGATCGCCGGGCAGCAGGAAACGGCCGGGGCCGGGCGCGAGGAGGTTCGCATCCGGGGCGCGCGCCTCCTGCAGGTAGAGCGTGAACAGCTTGGCACCCTTGAGCGCCACCTGCTCGTCGGCCGGCCCTGCGGGGTCGACCGTGGCAAGGAACTCGAGCCAGGCGCGCGCTGCGGGGGCGCGCCGGCGCTGTTGCGCCTCGCCCACCGCGTGCTGCGACCACTGTGCGAAATCGAGCTCGAGCAGCGGCAGGTCGAGCAGCCATTCGCCGGGATAGTCGACGATGTCGATGTGCAGCCGCCCAGATGCCAGCGCCCGCCGCAGCATCCCGGCTGGGGCGTATTCCACCGTGATGCGCAACTGGCTGATCTGGCGGGTGCTCTCCGGCCATTGCGGCGGATCGGCGCCGAGGTCGGCCAAGTGCTCCTCGTAGGCGAAGCGGGCCACGCGGTCGTCGGGCTGCGGCTCCAGGTAGGCGCGGGCGATGCGCCCCTCGGCCATGGCCGCAAAGAACGGCAGCCGGCCGCCGCTCACCAGGTTGCGGACGAGCGCGGTGATGAACACGGTCTTGCCCGCACGCGCCAGCCCCGTCACGCCGAGGCGCAGCGTCGGCGTCATCAGGTCGGCGAGGCGCCCGCCTGCTCCGCGGAGCGCCGCGGCCGCCGTGTCGGTCACATCCGAGAGCTGCACCGCGCGTCTGGGCCTCCGGCCCGCTATCCGGGCGCAATATAGGCGGGCCGGACCGGTGCGCGCCAGCGGCGCGGCCCCGCCGTGTCCCATCTCCGTCGGCAAGGATGCGGTTTTGCAGGCCGGTGAACGCGAGATGCCGGCGGCGCGTTCCCGGGAGCGTTCCCGGGCGTTGCCGATCGGCGCAAGCTATGGATAACGCAGTGGGACCGCACTGGACGCTGTTTTCATGGGCACGCGGGCCACGCAGGCTTGTCACCCCCGCCAGGCTAATTGCGGTCCGCCCCGCCGTGCATCCCGCTGCCCAAGGCCGCGCGCGCCCAGCACGGGTAGCCTGCATAGACCCCGCTGGGGTCCTCGTACTCCGCGCGCTCGCACTCCACCTCCTGCCGCGAATAGGTGCGCCGCTGCACCGTCGCCGCCTCGGTGCGCGACTTGGCGCTCCGCTTCTTGGCGGCGTCGTTGGCGGCGTCGGCCGAGACCGCCGGCGTATGCAGCGCCAGCAGTCCGCCCGCGAAGAGCGCGACGGCGATCAGGATGCGCATTCTACCTCCCAAGCGTTGCCTTCACTGCCATAACGACAGGGCCCTCTGCCTTCCGTCTGGCGACGCACCCGGTGCCGCACATGCGGCACGGATGCTGCGCATATCGCGGAATCTTTGTCCAACAGCTCCTGGGAATATCCGATGCCGCCAGGTTCCTCACAGCCGCTCCTCATCGACCTCCCGGCATTTTGGCCCAGTCCACGCGGTTGCGCTCGCCGCTCGGCAAAGCCCATCTTCTCCTGCTGGTCCAGTCCTTGAAACTGTCTGGCAGATATGCGTATATGATGTGTATCTTTGAATTGACGAGAGCTATGAGAGGTCAACGCCCGATTGCCTTTCGATGCTCTTCACGGTCCCTACCGGCAGCTCCCGCTTTGGATGGGGCACCGTCACTTTGCCCGGCTTCGTTGGATGTTTGAAATGCTTGTGGCTGCCGGTCTGTCCGACCTCATACCAGCCGTCGGCTGCGAGCAATCGGATGATATCCCGGCTCGACTTGGCCATTGCTCAGCACACCTCCACGTAAGGCAGTATCAATGACATGAAGCGAGTTCACTATCCAGCCGTCATCGATAAGGATCCGGACAGCGACTATGGGGTCGTCTTTCCGGATTTTCCCGGTTGCGTGAGTGCCGGAAGCACGCTCGACGAGGCGGTGCTGGGTGCGCACGAGGCGCTCGCCGGACACGTGGCGCTGATGGTCACCGACGGCGACGCGCTGCCCGAGCCGACGCCGTTGGAGGTCGTGGCCGCGCAGCGGGACGCATCAACGGTAGCCATCACGCTGGTGCCGGTGACGCTGCCCGGCAAGGCGCAGCGCGTGAACATCACGATGGACGAGGCGCTGCTGGGCGAGATCGACGCCATCGCCGACAACCGGTCGCGCTTTCTGGCGGAGGCAGCGCGGGCTGAGATTGCACGGCGGCGAGTAGGATAAGAACGCAGTTAGGATTCTGGGAGCGCACCTTTGCTCCAGGGCCGCCGCTCTTTTCGCAACGACGCACGATATCGTCTTATATTGGGGAGCGCTCCGTAGATGTCCTCCAAAGGAAGATCATGATGCGCAGTGTGCAACCTGGGTGCTGGGGTTGCGGTCGATATAGGATGTCGGCTGCGCATCTTGCTTACATATGCGGACGCCTTTGAATCAAGCCACACTATGGTCCTTCCGTAGAGCAGCTTGGCAAGATAGATTCGTTGTGTGGCCTTGCAGAAATCAAAGAGAACGTCATTTCTAATATGCGCCGCGGCTATTGGCGTTGCTGTCCGCCTCGCCACCATGTCATAAATAGCACAATACGCCACTATGGAGTTGACAATCAAGTCTGCAAGGACGCCACCCGACAGCTGGACCATGTTGACGGGGATAAAGCATCCTTCGCCCTCACTTTAGGATTCGTATAGTGGTGTTCGCCTTGGAACTCAAACGCCAATCTAAAATCCTCAAGCATGACATCGAGTTCAAGAATGCTTCCAGTCACAGGATAAATCAAAAAGGTTGGCTTAGCTTCGAACTCCCTACTCGTCTTCGGAAGAGTCGCGGTGATGAAAATGTCGATATATGCGTTCAGCAGTGCTTCTCCGTATCCGCATTCTCCGTCGTAACGCGAAGCGAGACGTTTGCTCAGAACCGCGGTCAACACGTCATTGAGCACCCCGATCTCCGCATCAAAGTCGATACCCTCAACCTTCAGGCGCTTTGCATCTTCGATTAACCCAAAAAGCCTCTTTGAAATTGCAGGCACCTCGCGAGCGGATGTTGCCGAGCCCATCTTCTTGCGTAGCAAGCTGCCCACTCGCCTTCGAAGGACGCGGGTTCTGCCGGAGAAGCTAGGAATTCTTGCGGCATCTTGCTGCTCCAGAAGGAAAAGGTACTTCCTCGAAAGGAGGCGACAGAAAGAGTAGCGCTCCCGTGCCTTCTCCTTGACGATGCGCTTCTTCTCCTCGCGTCTCATGCTCGAGACCCAAGCTACCCTATCCAGATACCCGAGCATCCCGTCGATCGTCGGCACCCATTGTATGTCCACGGTGAGGTGGGTGCGGTGACCGACGCAGCGCGCACGCGCGCCTAGCGCCGCTCGAAGCGCTTGAACTTGATCCTATGCGGCTCCACGGCGGCGTCGCCGAGGCGGCGCTTCTTGTCCTCCTCGTAGTCGGCGAAATTGCCCTCGAACCACTCCACGTGGCTGTCGCCCTCGAAGGCCAGGATGTGGGTGGCCATGCGGTCGAGGAAGAAGCGGTCGTGGCTGATGACCACGGCGCAGCCGGCGAAGTCCTCCAGCGCCGCCTCCAGCGCCGACAGGGTCTCGGTGTCGAGGTCGTTGGTGGGCTCGTCGAGGAGCAGCAGGTTGCCGCCGTCCTTCAGCATCTTGGCGAGGTGCACGCGATTGCGCTCACCGCCCGAGAGCAGGCCCACCTTCTTCTGCTGGTCCGGTCCCTTGAAGTTGAACCAGCCGACGTAGGCGCGCGAGTTCACCTCCATCTTGTCGCCGAGCTTCATGATGTCCTTGCCGCCCGACACTTCCTCCCAGACGGTCTTCTTGTCCTCAAGATGGGCGCGGCTCTGGTCCACGTGGCCGAGCTTCACCGTCTCGCCCAGCCGGATGGCGCCGCCGTCGGGCTTCTCCTGGCCGGTGATCATCTTGAACAGTGTGGTCTTGCCGGCGCCGTTCGGGCCGATGACGCCGACGATGCCGCCGGGCGGCAGCTTGAACGACATCTCGTCGATCAGGAGGTTCTCGCCGTAGGCCTTGCGCACCTCGTCGGCGTCGACCACCACGTTGCCGAGGCGCGGGCCGG
>DATMZP010000780.1:0-11591 GCA_035573595.1 Hyphomicrobiaceae bacterium | reverse complement strand
TCGGCCGCCATGTCGCCGTCGTACTCGAAATCCACCTCGCGCCTGTCGAGGATTGCCACCGCCTCGCGCACCTTGTCGGAGCGCTCGCCGCGCGGATGGCCGAAGGTGGAGTAGGCCAGCAGCGCCACCCGCGGGTCCATGCCGAGGCGCTTGGCCACTCGGGCAGCCTCCATGGCAATGTCGGCGATGTCCACGGCGTCGGGCATGTCGGTGACGCTCACGTCGGCCACCAGCACGGCGCGGCCGCGGATCAGCGCGATCGACACGCCGATGACGCGCCGGTCCGCCTTGGCGTCGAGCACCAGGCGCACGTTGTCGTAGGCCGTGTGCCAGTTGCGGGTGACGCCCGTCACCATGCCGTCGGCATCACCCATGGCCACCATGCAGGCGGCGTAGACGTTGCGGTCGTTGTTGACGAGGCGCTGGCAGTCGCGCAGCAGGTAGCCCTTGCGCTGCAGGCGCGCGTAGAGGAACTCGGCGTACTCGTGCCTGCGGTCGTCGCGGCTGGTGTCGTGCGTCTCGATGGCGTCGGTAAACTCCAGGCCTGCGCTGGCGAAGGCCTCCGCCACGTGCCCCTCGCGGCCGATCAGCACCGGCTGGCCGAGCCCCAGGGTGTGGAAGGCGTTGGCGGCGCGGGCGATCTGCGGCTGCTCGCCTTCGGCGAAGATGATGCGCCTGGGCGAGGAGCGGACCTGGGCGATGATGTTGGCGAGCCAGCCGGCCACGGGGTCGAGCCTGCCGGCCAGCTGGGCCGCATAGCCGTCCATGTCGACGATGGGCCGCCGCGCCACGCCGGTCTCCATGGCGGCCTTGGCGACGGCCAGCGGCACGCGCTTGATGAGCCGCGGGTCGAACGGGGCCGGGATGATGTACTCCGGCCCGTACTTCACGCGCCGCCCGAGGAACGCCACCGCAACGCGATCCGGCACGTCCTCCCGCGCCAGCTCCGCCAGCGCCTTTGCAGCGGCGATCTTCATCGCCTCGTTGATGGTGGAGGCCTGCACATCGAGTGCGCCGCGGAAGATGAACGGGAAGCCGAGCACGTTGTTGATCTGGTTGGGGTAGTCCGAGCGCCCGGTGGCGACGATGGCGTCGTCGCGCACCTCGGCCACCTCTTCGGGCGTGATCTCCGGGTCCGGGTTGGCCATGGCAAAAATGATGGGCTTGGCGGCCATTTTTCGCACCATCGCCTTGGTGACGGTGCCGGCAGCCGAGAGGCCGAAGAACGCATCGGCCCCCTCCAGGGCGTCGGCCAACGTGCGCGCCTTGGTCTCAGCGGCGTAGGCCGACTTCCACTGGTTCATGCCTTCCTTGCGGCCGCGGTAGATCACGCCCTTGGTGTCGCACAGCACCATGTTCTTCTTCGGCATGCCCATCGCCACCAGCAGGTCCATGCAGGCGATGCTCGCAGATCCTGCGCCGTTCACCACCAGCGTGAAATTCTTGATGTCGCGCCCGGTCAGCTCCAGCGCGTTCATCAGGCCGGCGGCGGCGATGATGGCGGTGCCGTGCTGGTCGTCGTGGAAGACGGGGATGTTGAGCAGCTCCTTGAGCCGCTCCTCGATGATGAAGCAGTCCGGCGCCTTGATGTCCTCCAGATTGATGCCGCCGAAGCTCGGCCCGAGGTAGCGCACGCAGTTGATGAAGGCATCCACGTCGGGCGTGTCGATCAGGAGATCGATGCCGTCGATATCGGCAAAGCGCTTGAAGAGGGCGCCCTTGCCCTCCATCACCGGCTTAGCAGCCTGCGCGCCGAGGTTGCCGAGCCCTAAGATGGCGGTGCCGTTGGAGACCACGGCCACCAGGTTGCCCTTGTTGGTGTAGTCGTAGGCGAGCTGCGGGTCCTGGGCGATGGCCTGCACCGGCACGGCGACGCCGGGAGAGTAGGCGAGCGACAGGTCGCGCTGGGTGGTGAGGGCCTTGGTGGGAGTGATCTCCAGCTTGCCGGGCTTGCCCTGGCTGTGGAACTGCAGCGCCTCCTCCGCCGTCCAGCGGGCTAGATCGAACTTGACGGGCATATCGCTCCCCTCTTCAGACTCAGTCCGCGCCACGCGGAATCCGCCCAACTCCGCCCGCCGCTGGCGGAAAAAAGCGACCATAGTGGGCGGCGCCCGGCGGCACAACGCTCGCCTTGGCACACCACTTCTCCAATTGCGTGCAAATGGCACGCCGGTCACACCCCGCGGCGTTCCCTGAAACCGGCCGACGGGCTATGCGTAGCCGCCAGGCGGAAAGGGAATCGCGGCGACCATGCGGCAGGGCGGGGAGTGGGAGACCGACGCAGGCACCGGCGCCGCGGGCGCGGGCGAGCCGGCAGCTCCGGCCGGCCGTGGGCCCGGTGGAGTACCAACTCGTGGACAAGGCGGCGTCCCGCCCGGCGTCACGCCCTCCATGGCGCAGTTCCTGGAGATCAAGGCTGCCCATCCTAGCCGCCTCCTTTTCTATCGGATGGGCGATTTCTACGAGCTGTTCTTTGGCGACGCGATAACGGCGGCCGAGGCGCTGGGCATCGTTCTCACCAAGCGCGGCAAGCACCTGGGCGAGGACATCCCCATGTGCGGCGTGCCCGTGGTGCGTGCCGACGAGTATCTGCTGAAGCTGATCGCGGCCGGATTCCGGGTCGCCGTCTGCGAGCAGATGGAGGACCCGGCCGCCGCCAGGAAGCGCGGCTCGAAGGCGGTCGTGCACCGCGATGTCGTGCGCCTGGTCACGCCCGGCACGCTCACCGAGGAGAGCCTGCTCGACGCCAAGGCGCGCAACTACCTGACCGCCGTCTTCGCCGGGCCTGCTCCGGCGGGCGCTGCAGGCGCCGGCGGCAGACGCGGCGACGCAGGGCAGATCGCGCTCGCCTCGCTCGACATCTCGACCGGCGAGCTGGAGGTGGGCGAGGTGGCGCGGGCCGACTTCGCTGGCGAGATCGTGCGGCTGGGCGCCAGCGAGGTGATCGCCTCCGACGTGGTGCTCGCCGATGCCGACATCGCCAGGGGCGTGGCGCTGGCGCGCTGCGCCACCACGCCGGTGCCGGCGGCCACCTTCGACAGCCTGGCGGGCGAGCGCCAGCTCAAGGCACAACTGGGCGTGGCCGACCTGGCCGCCTTCGGCGGTTTCTCGCGGCGCGAGCTGGCGGCCATCGGCGCGCTCCTCAAGTACGTCGAGTTGACCCAGATCGGGCGCCTGCCCTGCCTGCGCCCGCCGCGCCGCAGCGGTGCCGCCGCCCATATGCTGATCGATGCGCCGACGCGGGCCAGCCTTGAGCTGACGCGCTCCACCTCCGGCGACCGCAAATCGAGCCTGCTCGCCGCCATCGACCACACTGTCACCGGCCCCGGCGCACGCGAGCTCGCCGCCCGCCTGTCGAGCCCGCTGTGCGACGTGGCGGCGATCAACGCCCGCCTCGACGCGCTCGCCTTTCTCCACGACAGCGAGACCCTGCGCGAGGACCTGCGAGGCACGCTGCGCCATACGCCCGATCTCGCGCGCGCCATGTCCCGCCTCGCCCTCCAGCGCGGCGGCCCGCGCGACCTGGCCTCGATCCGCGACAGCCTCGCCGCGGCGCAATCCTGCGCGGAGCTGCTGCGCGCTGCGAGCGGCGGCATGGGCTTAGCAGGGGACCTGCCGGGCACGCTGGCGCGCATCGCCGAGCGGCTCGGGGCGTGCGACGCGGGCCTGCAGCCGCTGCTGTCACGTGCGCTCATCGACGATCCACCGCACTTGAAGCGCGACGGCGGCTTCGTGCGCGAGGGCCACTCCGCCGATCTCGATGCAGCCCGCACCCTGCGCGACGACAGCCGCAAGGTGATGGCGGCGCTGGAAGCCAGGTACGTCCAGGAGACCGGCATCAAGTCGCTCAAGGTGCGCCACAACAACTTCCTCGGCTACTACGTCGAGGTGCCGGCCGGCGCCGCCAGGCCGCTCACCGCGGCACCGCTCGACGCGACCTTCCGCCACCGCCAGACCATGGCGGGCGCCATGCGCTTCACCACCCGCGAGCTGGTCGAGACCGAGGGCCGCATCGTCTCCGCCGCCGACCGGGCGCTGACGCTGGAGCAGGATATCTTCGTGGAGTTGGCGGCCGCCATCGCCACCCAGGAGCGGGCGCTGAGCGAGGTGGCGGGCGCGCTGGCCGAGTTGGACTGCGAGGCGGCGCTGGCCGAGTTGGCGGTCGAGGAGGGCTACACCCGCCCCATCCTCGACGACAGCACGGCATTCGAGATCGTGGGCGGGCGCCACCCCGTGGTCGAGCAGGCGCTGCGCTCCTCCCAGGAGCGCGCCCAGTTCATCGACAACGACTGTGCTCTTGGTGGCCCGGAGCTCGCCGGCGATGCGGCCGGCGCACACGAGGCGTTCCGGCCCGCGCGCCTGTGGCTCGTCACCGGCCCCAACATGGCGGGCAAGTCCACCTTCCTGCGCCAGAACGCGTTGATCGCGGTGCTGGCCCAGATGGGCGCGTTCGTGCCCGCCCGCTCCGCCCGCATCGGCATCGTCGACCGGCTGTTCTCGCGCGTGGGCGCCGCCGACGACCTCGCCCGCGGGCGCTCCACCTTCATGGTGGAGATGGTGGAGACGGCGGGCATCCTGAACCAGGCCACGCCCCGCTCGCTCGTCATCCTCGACGAGATCGGCCGCGGCACCGCCACCTACGACGGCCTCTCCATCGCCTGGGCGGTGGTGGAGTACCTGCACGAGGTCTCGAAGTGCCGCGCCCTGTTCGCCACCCACTACCACGAGCTCACCGCGCTCGCCGGGCGCCTCTGCGAGGTCGGCAGCGTCACCATGGAGGTGCGCGAGTGGAAGGACGAGATCGTGTTCCTGCACAAGGTCCGGCCCGGCGCCGCCGACCGCAGCTACGGCATCCAGGTTGGCAAGCTCGCCGGCCTGCCGGGGGCGGTGACGAAGCGCGCCACGGAAGTGCTGCGGCTGCTGGAGAAAACGGGCGGCAAGCCCGCCACCGGCGCCGCCCTGATCGAGGACTTGCCTCTGTTTGCCGCGGCCACCGCCTCCGGCCAGCCGGGTGACGCCCGGGATGACGCAGAGGCCCGCGCCGGCCCCTCACCCGTCGAGGCGGCCCTGGCCGCGCTCAACCCCGACGAGTTGACACCCAAGGGGGCGCTGGAGGCGCTGTACCGGCTCAAGGAGCTGTCGCGCCAGGCAGAATAATTCGTCTATTCCGAGCGTGCGTCGTCGCAGTGCCTCGCACCGATGCTCCCAATCCGCAAGGTCGCGCAATGGGCAGTTGAATGACGGTTGCCGAGCGCGATTTTTGGGAGCTCGGCCAGCGCTCTCGCCGCGTCTGCCGGCCGGGCGGGACGAACCGGTTTCGCAGCCCTGGCGAAGCGCGCGCCACCGAAGCCAGGCGTGCGTGGGAGCCCGCTCGCCCGCTCCTCCATCGGGCAGGAGAAACTAACCCTCCCATCCTACGACGGAATATTCATGGCTTTCAGTACGTCTGTTAGGCGTGGAAGCGTCATTGGCGACGGGCAACTGTGGTTGACATCGTGCAGCTGCAGCCGAATGCGTCGATTGCGTCGTCACCGCACGCAGGCCCCTGGCATCGCGACCGCTTGGCTGCACTGCACGATTACCCGGGAACCTTTCGCTCCGACGATCCATCCAACGGGTCTGTCAAACAGGACTTAGGAGCTGACAATGGCACAGGCTGGTTCGACTTCCATCACAAGACGAAGCGCGGTTGCGGGGCTGACCGTGGTCGCCGCCCTCGTGGGCGCCATGCTGGGGACCGGCGCCGCGTACGCGCAGTCCAAGGAATCCGCGCCTGAGAAAAGCTTGTACGAGCGGCTCGGCGGCGTCTTCGCCATCTCCGCCGTGGTCGATCACTTCAGCGACGCCATCGTGAAGAACCCCATTGTCGGCCAGAAGTCCAAGAATCCGCAGCTGCGGGAATGGCACACCAAGAGCCTGGGAAGGCTGCCCGGCCTCAAGTTCATGCGCACGCTGTGGGTCTGCAACATTTCGGGTGGGCCCTTCCAGTACACGGCCACCAGACCGGGCACGACGGCGCTCGGCCTCGAGGAGGCCCACCGGAACCTCAAGATCTCACCCGCTGAATTCGATGAGGTGGCGGCCGAGCTCGGACGCACCCTGGACTTCTTCAAGGTCCCGAAGCGGGAGAGGGCCGAGGTCCTGGGCGCATTCGCGGCCCACAAGGGCGAAGTCACCGCTGGCTACGTGGCGGCCAACAATCGCCGCTGAAGCATTTCTGGTCGCAAGCCCAGCTCCTGGGACGCCCCGAGTAGCAGGTACTGATTGTCTTCCCAGTTGGTCGACACTTGGAGGCGTCCCATGGGGCATGCCGCACGCGCCGCGTTGCCAGCAATGGATTGTGCCGAGATTTTCGGGCGGACCCTGCAGGCCTTGAAGGACGAAGGCCGCTACCGCATCTTCGCCGACATCCGGCGCGATCGCGGGCGGTTTCCGGCCGCACGGCACTTTCGGGGCGGGTCTAGCCGACCCATCACGGTGTGGTGCTCCAACGACTACCTCGGCATGGGTCAGCACCCCGCCGTGCTGGCGGCCATGCACGAGGCCCTCGATTTGGCCGGCGCCGGCTCGGGCGGCACCCGCAACATCTCCGGCACCACGCATTACCACGTCGAGCTTGAGGCGGAGCTCGCCGACCTGCACGGCAAGGAGGCGGCGCTCCTCTTCACGTCCGCCTACGTGGCCAACGACACGACACTGACGACACTGCGCAAGCTGCTGCCCGGCCTCGTAATCTTCTCCGATGCCAATAACCACGCCTCCATGATCGCCGGCATCCGCAACGGCGGCAGCGAGAAGGTGATCTGGCGCAACAACGACGTGGCCGACCTGGAAGCGAAGCTGAAACTGGTCGGCCGTGATCAACCCAAGATCATCGCTTTCGAGTCCGTCTATTCCATGGACGGGCTGATGGCGCCGATCGGCGCGATTTGCGATCTGGCCCGCAAGTACGGCGCGCTCACCTACCTCGACGAAGTGCATGCGGTCGGCCTCTACGGCCCGCGCGGCGGCGGCCTCGCCGAGCACCAGCGCGTCATGCACCGCGTCGATATCATCAACGGTACGCTGGCCAAGGGCTTCGGCATCATGGGCGGCTACATTGCCGGCACGCGCGACCTGTGCGACGCGATCCGCTGCTACGCGCCTGGCTTCATTTTCACCACCTCGCTCGCCCCGGCGATCGCGGCCGGCGCCACGGCCAGCGTCAGGCATCTGAAAGCGAGCAGCACGGAGCGTGAGCGCCACCAGGAGCGGGTCCGCGCGCTCAAGCGGCGGCTGAAAGTGGCCGGGCTGCCGGTGATGGAGAACCCGAGCCACATCGTGCCGATCCCAGTCGGCGACCCGGTCCTCACCACCTGCATCACCGACGCTCTGCTCGACCGGTTCGCCATCTACGTTCAGCCCATCAACTATCCCACCGTGCCACGCAAGACCGAGCGCCTGCGCATCACGCCACAGCCGCAGCACAGCGACGCAGATATGGATTGCCTGGTAAACGCACTCGGCACGCTGTGGGCCAAAAGGGATTAGTGCAGCAGACGAAACCAGGATCGTACCGTCGCGCGGATTGGGACTTCCGTTGGCGGCACTCTTTCACCGTGCAGAGCGAGTCGTCAGGTCGTCCGCCATTTCGGGGCGGGTCCAGCTTGCCACAGGACACCCGCCGGGCGAGCGGCGGCGCCTCTTGAAGCGGCGCCAGCCACGCCTAAATATCTGCTTGCGCACGCCGCTGACCGGGTGCGCACCAAGTGCTGCCTGGCCCCTCGGGGCAGGTGAGTGACCCGCCCCCGACCCTACGGTTGGGGCAGGCAGATGACACGTCGCTTCTGAAGGAGGACACCTGTCATGCGACCCGTCGATTTTGCTCCCCTCTATCGCTCCACCGTCGGCTTCGACCGGCTTTTCGACCTGCTCGACTCGGTGACCGGGTTCGACCAGGCCTCTCCCGGCTATCCGCCCTATAACATCGAGCGGCTTGGCGAGAACGACTACCGCATCACGATGGCGGTGGCGGGCTTCGCCCAGGACGAGGTCCGCGTCGACCTCAAGGAGCAGACGCTCACCGTCGCCGGCGCCAAGAAGCCGGACGACAAGGAGCGCCAGTACCTGCACCGCGGCATCGCCGCGCGCAACTTCGAGCGGCGCTTCCAGCTCGCCGACCACGTCGAGGTGAAGGGCGCCGACCTCCAGAACGGCCTGCTCCATGTCGAGCTGGTCCGCAACGTCCCGGAGCGGCTCAAGCCCCGCACCATCGCCATCGGCGCCGCCAAGACAGCCGAGGCAAAGCAGGTGGCGGCCGCGTAGCCTGGCGCCTGCCATCCCGAAGAGGCCCGCTCCCGCACCCCTCCCGCGCCGGGGGCGGGCTTTTCGGGGTTTGCCGGAAATCACGATTGCGGCGGATTGACTGGCGCGGGCCTGCCCCATATAAGCGGCCTGCAATTCTGGCGGGCGACCGCGGCAACACCGCACCACCGCGGCGCGCCCGCTTGTTGCGATTCCGGGCATCCCCCAGCGCATGCAGCTCAGGGCCTCGACACGGGAGAGGAGACGTGAAGCGCACCTATCAACCGAGCCGGCTGGTCCGCAAGCGCCGCCACGGATTTCGCAAGCGCATGGAGACCGCCGGCGGACGACGCATTCTGGCACGGCGCCGGGCCAAGGGGCGCAAGCGCCTGTCGGCCTGAGGCGCGGCCACCGTGGAGCATGGCCGACCCCCCAGTCGAGACCGCAGCGGAGCCCCGAGCGGAGCCGGTCGGCGGCCCGCGGCCCGATGCCCGGTTGCCACCACGGCTCCCCACGCTCAAGCGCCGACCCGAGTTCCAGCGCGTGCGCACCGGCGCGCGCTGGGCAACGCCGGCATTCGTCCTGGAGGGCAAGCGACGCGAGGCGCCGGCACCGGCCTTGGCACCGGCCGACGCCCCGCGGTTCGGCTTTACGGTGAGCAAGCAGGTCGGGGGGGCTGTCGAGCGCAACCGCATCAAGCGCCGCCTCAAGGCGGCCGTCCGCGGCATCTTGTCGGATCATACCCGGCGCGACTTTGACTACGTCTTGATCGCGCGCCGCCCGGCGCTTGATGCCGGGTTTGCCGCGCTGGTATCGGACCTCATCGAGGCGCTGCAGCGCGTGCATGCGCGCAGACCACGGACCCGAGCGGGGGGCGACAAGCGCCGTTAAGGGATTCTCGCACAAGATTCGGCGGACGGCCGGGCTCAGGACAGCCATGCAAGACCAGGACAATCAGAAGAACCTCATTATCGCGATCGTGCTCTCGATGGCGGTACTGTTCGGGTGGCAGTTCTTCTATGCTGCCCCCAAGGAGCAGGAGCGCCAGTCCCGCATCCGCCAGGAACAGGCCGCCAAGGCCAAGGAGCAGGCCCCGCCGGCGCCCAGCACCACTCCCAACGCGCCTGGCACCTCCGCCAAGCCGGACCAGGCGCGCCAGCCGGGTGCCGCGCCGACCCCCGGCGACCAGGCCGCAATCGTCACCACCCGCCAGGGCGCCATCGACGCCGGCCCGCGCGTCGGCATCAGCACGCCGAGCCTGAAGGGCTCGATCGCACTCAAGGGCGGGCGCATCGACGATGTGGTGCTCGCCAGGTACCGCGAGTCGGTGGCCCCCAAGAGCCCCAGCGTGGAGCTGTTCTCGCCCTCGGGCTCGCCTCACCCCTACTATGCCGAGTTCGGCTGGACCGCCGGCAAGGACGCAACCCAGCCGATGCCGGACGGCAACACGCTGTGGCGCGCCGAGACCGCGGGGCCGCTGACGCCCCAGTCCCCTGTCACCCTGGTGTGGGACAACGGCCAGGGGCTCGTGTTCCGGCGCACCATCGCTGTCGATACCAACTACCTGTTCACCGTCACCGACGACGTGGAGAACAAGACCGGCAGCGCCGTCTCGCTCTACCCCTACGCCCTGATCTCCCGCCACGGCCTGCCCAAGATCGACGGCGTGTGGATGGTCCTGCACGAGGGATTCATCGGTGCGCTCGGCGACAGTGGACTGAAGGAGGTCAACTACGCCGACGTCCTCAAGGAGGGCGGAACCAAGACCTACAAGCAGACCGGTGGCTGGCTGGGCTTCACCGATAAGTACTGGGCGGCTGCCCTGGTGCCTGACACGCAGGTGCCGACCGAGGCCCGCTTCACTGGCACCAAGGGGGCAGCTGGCGGCAAGGACACCTTCCAGGCCGATGTATCCGCAGGCCCCATCGAGGTGCCGCCCGGCGGCAGGGGCAGCTTCACCTCCCGCCTGTTCGCCGGTGCCAAGGTCGTCAGCTTGATCGACAACTACAACAAGACGCTCGGCGCCCGGCAGTTCAACATGCTGTTCGACTGGGGCTACTTCTGGTTTCTGACCCAGCCCCTGTACATGCTGCTGCACTGGTTTGCGCAGATCTTCGGCAACTACGGGCTGGCGATCCTGGCCACCACGGTCGTCGTCAAGGCCCTGTTCTTCCCCTTGGCCAACAAGAGCTACGAATCCATGGCCAAGATGAAGCTTCTCCAGCCCGAGATGGAGAAGCTGCGCGAGCGCTTCAAGGACGACCGCGCCAAACAGCAGCAGGAGCTGATGGCGCTCTACCGGGAGAAGAAGATCAACCCGATGGCGGGCTGCCTGCCGATCCTGCTGCAGGTGCCGGTGTTCTTCGCCCTCTACAAGGTGCTGTACCTCAATATCGACATGCGCCAGGCGCCGTTCTTCGGCTGGATCCAGGACTTGTCCGCGCCAGACCCTACGTCGATCTTCAACCTGTTCGGGCTGCTGCCGTTCGCGGCGCCGGATTTCCTGCACGTGGGCGTGTGGCCCATCGTCATGGGCATCACCATGTGGGTGCAGATGCAGCTGAACCCGCAGCAGGCCGACCCGATGCAGCAGAAGATCTTCAACTGGATGCCGGTGATGTTCACCTTCCTGCTCGCGAACTTCGCGTCCGGGCTGGTGATCTACTGGGCCTGGAACAACCTGCTGTCGCTGACGCAGCAATACCTCATCATGAAGCGCAACGGCGCCGAGATCCACCTGTGGAAGAATATCGGCGTCGACAAGCTGGTGGCCAAGATCGGCTCGGATGGAGGTGGCCAAGGCGGTGCCAGCGACCTGATGGGACGCGCGGGCGCAGCGGTGCGCGGCGGTGTCGGCAGGTTGGCCCAGCAGGCGGACGGGCTGAAGCGAGCCGTCGCGCAAAGGCTGCAGCCGGCCACGGCGCCTGCGACGGCCGACACGACCGCCGCCGACACGCCGCCGAAGGCCCAGATGACGCGCGAGGAGGCCCTGGAGGCCCTCGGGCTGGAGGCTGGCGCCACAGCTGCGGAGATCGACGCAGCCTACAAGGTCCGTGCCCGCCAGAACGGCAGCCTGAACGGCTCGGAGAAACTGAGCCGGGCGCGCGACGTGCTGCGCGGCGGCTCGTGAGAGCGGTGTCTCAGATGCGGTGTCAGACCCTGCGGGTCTGACACCATGGCGCAAACCCGAGCAGGAGCTACGGTGTCAGACCCAGAGGGTCTGACACCTCAAACACCGTGGAAACCGCCGCCTTCACGGATGAGGAGATCGGCGCCGGCGAGGCCCTGTTCCGGCGGCCCTGGCAGTT
>DATMZP010000779.1:0-3391 GCA_035573595.1 Hyphomicrobiaceae bacterium | reverse complement strand
GACTGCCGACTGCCGACCCCCGACTGCCGGTTATCCGCCGGACACGGCGCCCCGGTCAGGTCATGGCTGTGGTCGTGCTTGTGCTGGTAGACGCCGAAGGCGTGCGCCGCCTGCGGTCCGAACAGGCGCGCATACTCAGGGTGCTGGGCCACCGAATGGGGCACGCCGGAGCAGCAGACGTGGCGGTTGAGGCAGATGACGCGGTCGCTCTGGGCCATGACCACGTGCAGGTCGTGGGAGACGAGCAGCACCCCGAAGCCGCGCTCGGTGCGCAGCCGCCCGATCAGGGTGTAGAGCTCGGCCTCGCCGGCGTAGTCCACCGCGCGCGCCGGCTCGTCGAGCACCAGCAGGTCGGGCGAGCGGATGAGGGCGCGCGCCAGCACCACGCGCTGCAGCTCGCCGCCCGACAGCTCGGAGAGCTGGCGGTCGATGAGCGGCGCGGCTCCCACGTCGGCGAGCACGGCCTCGATCTTCGGCCTCGGCGCCGCGGGTCGGCCCAGCGAGACGAACCGCGCCACGGTGAGCGGGATGGCGTGGTCGATATCGAACCGCTGCGGGGCGTAGCCGATGACGAGCGGCTCGCGCCGGCGCACCTCGCCGCGGTCGAGCCGCTCCAGCCCGAGCAGCGCCCGCACCAGCATGGTCTTGCCGGCGCCGTTGGGACCGATGACGGTGACGATCTCGCCCGGGGCGATGTCGATATCGACGCCTGTCAGGATCGGACGGCCGCGGCGCGTCAGCGTCAGGCCGCGGGCGCCGATGAGGGCGGCGGCGGCGGGCGCGGGTGGCGATACCGCCCGATCGGGCGCATGGGCGGCGTCGTCGTGCGGCCCTTCGCCGTGGGGCCCATCGCCGTGGGGGACGGCGTGGTCGCGGCCGGCCCGGTCGCGCAGCAGCAGGCTGGCCGGGGGCTGCAGCGGCCAGTCGAGCCCCTCACGCCCCTGCATGGCTGCCACTCCCGTCCGCACAGTTGGCGCACAAGCCCCACACCTCCACCACTGCGCCCTTGGCCGAGCTGGCCCGGAAGGCGGCGCCTTCGGCCACCTTGTCGATGGCGGCGAACACGGTGGCGCCGTCCACCTCGGCCACTGAGGCGCACTTCTCGCAGGCCAGCACCAGCTGGCGCTGCTCGTGCCCCGCGTGGCAGGCGAAGAAAGCGTTGCGGCTCTCGAACCGGTGCACGATGCCGGCCGCCACCAGGGCGTCGATGGCCCGGTACACCGAGATCGGCGCCAGCCGCTCGCCGCGCGTGGCCAGCCGGTCCAGAACCTCGTAGGCGCCGATGGCCCGATGCGAGGCCCCGGCGATCACCTGGAACACGGCCTCGCGCAGGGGCGTGAGGCGCAGCCCCCTGGCGGCGAAGGCGGCGCGGGCGCGCACCATGGCCTCGTCGAGGCACAGCTCGTGGTCGTGGCCGGGCGCCGGGAAGGCCTTGCTGGGGATCGTCATGTTCATTGTAATAGTATAGCGTTTCCTTGCCACCGCGCCCACATAAGGTTTCAGGCATTAGGGACCAGGGATTAGTCTGCACGGGCGTGGCTTCCCCTGATCCCTAACCCCTGGTCCCTAATCCCTGCCTCGAACATGCCGCACCGGCTCCAGGTCGTCGTAGCCGACATCACGGCGCTGGACGTTGACGCCATCGTCAACGCCGCGAATCCCACCCTGCTGGGCGGAGGCGGCGTCGATGGCGCAATTCACCGGGCGGCGGGGCCAGAGCTGCTGGCCGAGTGCCGTACGCTGGGCGGGTGCGCGACGGGCGAGGCCAAGATCACGAGAGGATACCGGCTCAAGGCGCGCCATGTGATCCACACGGTCGGGCCGGTGTGGCAAGGCGGGAGCGCGGACGAGGACCGGCTGCTGGCTGCGTGCTACGCCAACTCGCTCGCGCTTGCGAAGGCCCACGGCGCGCGCTCGCTGGCGTTTCCCGCCATCTCCACGGGCGTCTACGGCTTTCCGGCCGACCGCGCCGCCCGCATCGCCGTCAGGACGCTCGCCGACGGGCTGGCCGGGGACGGCCACTTCGCCCAGCTGGTGCTGTGCTGCTTCTCGCCGGCCTCGGCGCAGCGCCACGAGGAGGCGATGCGGGCACTGGGGCTCAAGAGCGAATAGCGGGCGGGGACCAGAGAGCAGCGAATGGAGAGGGTCAGCCCCCATTCGCTATTCGCTACTCCCTGCCCGCTCCTTCCCTTACAACATTTGCGGGACAACGAGACGCTTCTGGAGGAGCCCTCGGGCATGAGCTACCGAACCATTGAAGTCCGCAAGTCCACGCCGAACATCGGCGCCGAGATCCACGGGATCGACCTCTCCAAGCCGCTCAGCGACGAGCAGTTCCGCGACGTTCACGCCGCGCTGATGGACAACCTCGTCATCTTCTTCCGCGACCAGAAGCTGGGCCTGGAGCGGCACAAGGAGTTCGGCGCCCGCTTCGGGAAGCTGCACTTCCACCCCGCCGCGCCGCGCGTGTTTCCCGAGCATCCCGAGGTCTTCGTCATCAAGGCCGACGAGAGCTCCACCTACGTGGCCGGCGAGGACTGGCACTCGGATGTCTCGTGCGATGCCGAGCCGCCCATGGGCTCCATTCTGTACCTGACGGAGGTGCCGCCGAACGGCGGCGGCGACACGCTGTTCGCCAACATGTACCTGGCCTACGACCGACTCTCGGAGCGGATCAGGGCGCTGCTGGACGGCATGACCGCCATCCACGACGGCGAGATGCTCTACCGCGGGCGCTACGGCTCCGACGACGCCGGCAAGGTCTATCCGCGCGCCGAGCACCCGGTGGTGCGCACCCATCCGGTCACCGGCCGGAAGTGCCTCTACGTGAACCGCTTCTTCACGACCCGCATCGTCGGCCTCTCCAAGATCGAGAGCGACGGCCTGCTGCAGATGCTGTTCCGGCACGTCGAGACGCCGGAGTTCCAGGTGCGCTTCCGCTGGCAGCCGGGCTCGATCGCCTTCTGGGACAACCGCTGCGCCCAGCACCGCGCCCTGTGGGACTACTACCCGAACCGGCGCTACGGCCACCGCGTGACCGTCGCCGGCGACAAGCCATTCTGAACAGGCGTCTCTCACCCCTCATCCCGGCCGAAGCGCTGCGCGCCGCAGGCGAGCAACGTTTCGAGCCGGGACCTCGTGTGGATTGCGACTTGCGTCACGAGATCCCGGATAGCTGAGGCCCCGGCTTGCAGCCAGGGCCTCAGCTTCCGGGATGACGGGGGGACGAAGCTTCCGACGTTCCCGAACCTTACCGCTTGCGCTCAACCGTGAAGGCGACGGCCTCGCGCAGGGCGTAGGCGCGCTTGCCGAACGGGGCAAGCGCGGCAACCGCCTGCGCGGCGACCTCGGCCAGGCGCCGCCTGGCCGTGTCGATATCGGCGGCGCCGTG
>DATMZP010000778.1:0-3979 GCA_035573595.1 Hyphomicrobiaceae bacterium | reverse complement strand
CCTTTCACGAGGCGCGCCGGATCCCGAGCGGTCGTTGACGCGGCCTGGCTCGCTGCTCGATCCCGCCGGCGGTGCGGCGGGGATAGCGAAGTGTATCGCATGGCCGCATTCGGGCAACCTGCCCGACCAGTGGTCCGCGGTCGAGGATCTCCGCTGCGGCTCGCCCGACGCGTGCGGCGGGCCGCGGAGGCCAGATCAGGAATCTCACGCGCTTGCCAGGCGTCGGGGACTGGAATGAGGCTTGCGTTGGGAGGCGGCAGCAGAACGATCCGTGACGATTCGCACAGGAGCAGGAGGAGGAGACCATGGCCAAGGCAGGGACGAAGAAAGTCCGCGGCGACAAGCGACGGGCCCGTGACCTCGGAGCGAGGACGGCCAACACGGTGAAGGGCGGGCAGGCTCTCTCCGCTCTGACGAAGGCCTGCGCCACCGGCGAGCACATCAAGGAAGCAACGATCACCCACCGATAAGTGAAAGTGTGGCGTCCTCCTCGACACGCTCGCGGAGCGCCACGCTCGCGGAGCGCCACGCTCGCGGAGCGCCACGGCTACGCCGGGGCGCGGAGCGTGGGGGGCTTGGGGGGCCCGGGCGAGGCCCCCCATCTACTACAGGCTTATCAGCTGCGCGACGCGCTCGCGGTGATAGCTGGCGTCGCCAAACGTGAACTCAGACGACTTGGCGCGCTTGAAGTAGAGATGCAGGTCGTGCTCCCAGGTGAAGCCGATGCCGCCGTGCAGCTGGATGCCGGCGCCCGCGATCTTCCGGAAGGCGTCGGAGGCATAGGCCTTGGCCATCGAGGCAGCCAGCGGCGCCTCGGGGACGTTCTCGTCCACCGCCCACGCCGCGTAGTACGTCAGCGACTTGGCGTTCTCCGACTCGACCAGCATGTCGGCGGCCTTGTGCTTGACGCCCTGGTAGGAGCCGATCGGCTTGCCGAAGGCGATGCGGATCTTGGCGTACTCGGTGGTCATGTCGAGCACGCGCTGGGCGCCGCCGCACATCTCGGCGCAGAGCGCCACCGTGGCGCGGTCGAGGACGCGGGCGAGCGGCGTCCACCCGCCGTCGCGCGGGCCCATCAGCGCATCGGCGCCGACCACGACGTCCTCGAGCTTCACCTCGCAGAGCTTGCGAGTCTGATCCATTGTGGGGAGCAGCTTGACTGACAGCCCGCGGGTGCCCTTCGGAACCAGGAACAGGCTCAGGCCTTCCTCGGAACGCTTGGACTCGCGCGTCCGGGCGACGACCACGATGACATCGGCCACGTGTGCGTCGAGCACGAAGAGCTTGGTCCCGCTGAGCGTGTACTTGCCGCCCGCCTCGCGCGCGGTCACGGCGACGGCGGCGGCGTCCCAGCGGGCGTTGGGCTCGGTGAAGGCCAGCGCGGCCTTGGCCTCGCCGGCGGCGATCTTCGTCAGCCACTCCTTCTTCTGCGCGGCGGAGCCGGCCTCGAGGATCGTCAGGCCGCCCAGCAGCGTGGAGAAGAACGGCCCGGGCATGACCGCGCGCCCCATCTCTTCCATGAGCACGGTCAGGTCCACGAAGCCCAGCCCGGTGCCGCCGAACTCCTCCGGATAGACGAGGCCTGTCCACCCCTGCTCGGCCAGCTTGGCCCAGAACGCGTCGGTGACGCCGGCCGGCTCGGCCATGCGCGCGCGCACGAACTCGGAGGTGCACTCGTTCTCGAGAAACTTGCGCGCGGTGTTCCGCAGCAGCTCTTGCTCCTGGTTGAATCCGAAATCCATGGCGGTGTCCTCTAACCCTTCGGCAGCCCCAGCACGCGCTCGCCGATGATGTTCTTCTGGATCTCCGTGGTCCCGCCCTCGATCGAGTTGGCCCGCGACCGGAGGAAAGCATACTGCCAAAAGCCGCCGTCCACCGCGCGATCGGAGCCCTTGGCCAGCTGCGAGTACGGGCCCTCGATCTCCATGGCGAGCTCTTGCAGCTTCTGGTTCGTCTCGACCCAGCCCATCTTGCCGGCGGAGGCCTCGGGCCCGGGGAGCTCACCCTTGAGGAGCTTGGTGATGGCGCGGGCGCCGGTGTACTTGAGCGCCTCGGTGTCGATCCACAGCTGGGCGATCTTCTGTCGCATGACCGGATCACTGGTGACCGCGCGGCCGTCCTTCTCCATCCGGCGCGCGAGGTCGATCATCGATTCCAGCGAGATGCGCAGCCTTACTTGTAGTCCGAAGCCGAGCGCCAGGCGCTCGAACATCAGTGTGGTCAGCCCCACCGCCCAGCCGTTGTTGACCTCGCCCAGCACCTGGCTCTCGTGCACGCGCACGTTGTCGAAGAAGACCTCGTTGAACTCGGAGTCGCCGGTGATCTGCTTGAGCGGCTTCACCGTCACGCCGGGCGCGTGCATGTCGAGCAGGAAGTAGGTGATGCCCTTGTGCTTGGGCGCGTTGGGATCGGTGCGGGCCAGCAACATCATCCAGTCGGCCATGTGCGCCAGCGACGTCCACACCTTCTGGCCGTTGATCACGTAGTACTCGCCGTCCTTCACCGCCCGCGTCTGCAGCGCGGCCAGATCGGAGCCGGAGTTCGGCTCGGAGTAGCCCTGTCACCAGATCTCCTCGCAGGACAGGATCTTCTCCGGATAGCGCTTCTTCTGCGCTTCGGTGCCGTAGGCGATGATCGTCGGGCCGGCCATGCCCACGCCGAGCACGTTGAGCATCGGCGGCGCTTTCTGCAGCGCCATCTCCTGGTGGAGGATCATCTCCTCCACGAACGTCAGCCCCTGTCCGCCGTACTCCTTGGGCCAGGTCACGCCGATGAAGCCACCTTCGTGGAGCTTGGCCTGCCAGCGCTTCAGGAACTCGTAGGCCTCGGGCCGCGGCACCTCGGTGGACCCCATCGACTTCCACTCGCGGGGGATGTTGGCCTCGAGCCAGGTGCGGACGCGCGCGCGAAACGCCTCTTGCTCGGGAGTCAGCGTGAAATCCAAGGTGCCCTCCTGGGCGGTGGGAGGCCCAACCGGACTGAACGGTGGTTCATTCTAGGGAGGGCTCGCTGGAGTGTCAAGGCTATCGGCCGCTGTGCACGCAGGCCGCCTCGTGCGCCCAGACGCTGGCCGCCTTCCTGTCTCTGCCCGGCTACAAGGTGGTGAACGTGCAGCCCGGCGCGTTCAGCGGCGGAGCGTTCTACACGATCGCTGGACCGTCGCGGAACCAGCACTAGGCCGTCCGGGAGGCCGACCGGGAGGGAGGACGCTATACTCCCTCCCCATGACCACCATCAATGCGTCGCGTCTGCTGAACCGTCTCGCCTCACTTGCGCGCTTCGGCGCGCTACCCGGCGGTGGCGTCACCCGCCACTGCTGGGGCAAGCCGCACGAGGAAGCGCGGGCCTGGCTCCTCGCCGAGATGAAGACCGCAGGTCTCACGACGTGGGTCGATCCGGCCGGCAACGTCTTCGGTGGTCTCGGCGCCGGCAGCTTCAGCACCACGACACCCGCGGTGGTCACCGGCTCGCACATCGACACCGTGCCGGAGGGCGGCACACTCGACGGCGCGCTCGGCGTGATGGCCGGCCTCGAGTGCCTGCACGCCATCCGCGAGGCGGGTGCGGCGCCCCGGCGGCCGTTGGTCGTCGCCGCGTGGAGTGACGAGGAAGGGCGCTACGGCAGCCTCTTCGGCTCACGCGCGTTTTGCGGCCGGCTCGACGCCGCCGCCATCCCCACCATGGCCTCGGTGGACGGCGACAGGCTGGTGGACGCCATGGCCCGCGCCGGATTCGATGCCAGCCGCGCCCCGGAGGCGGCCGCGCCCGCGGGAGCGGTGCACGCCTACGTCGAGCTGCACATCGAGCAAGGACCGCGGCTGGAGGAAGCCGGCGTGCCCATCGCCGTGGTCGATTCCATCGTGGGCGTCCGCCGCACGCGGCTGATCTTCCACGGCCAGGCCGATCACGCCGGCACCACGCCCATGGAGCGCCGCCGCGACTCCTTCCTGGCCGCCGCCGACTACGCGCTGCGCGCGCG
>DATMZP010000777.1:0-3480 GCA_035573595.1 Hyphomicrobiaceae bacterium | reverse complement strand
GCGGGCCGCGCGCAGCACCAGGGCGTCGGCGCCGATGGGACCGACGAGCTGGAGGCCGACGGGCAGGCCGGCCGCCGTGAGCCCACAGGGTACCGAGGCCGCAGGCTGGGTGGTGAGGTTGAAGGGGTAGCTGAAGGGCGCCCAGTCGCACCAGGCGCTGCCCCATTCGCCCGACGGCGGCACCAGCTCGCCCGCCTCGAAGGCCGGCAGCGGCAGCGCCGGCGTGAGCAGCAGGTCGTACGTCCGGTGGAAGCGGACGAAGGCGTTGTGCAGCTCGGCGCGCTTGAGCTGGGCGCGGAGGAGATCGGTGGCGGAGACGGGGCGGCTGCCGTCGATGGCGGCCACCAGCCCGGGGTCGGCCAGATCGCGCCAGCCGCCGCCGAGGGGTTCGAGCTGGTAGTGCATCGACGGCCACCAGAACGCGTCCCACACGGCGATGGGATCGCCGCCGATGTCCGGGTCGGCCTCCTCAACGATGGCACCGAGGCTCTCGAAGGCGCGCGCCGCGGCCGCGACGGCGGCCTCCACCTCGGGATGCACGCGCGGCGCGAAGCCGAGCCGGGGCGAGTAGGCGATGCGCAGGCCGCGCACGCCGGCGTCCAGGCCGTCGCGGTAGTCCGGCGCCGGGTCGATCCAGGCGTACACGTCGCGGGCGTCCGGGGCGGCGATGACGGTGAGCGCCAGCGCCGCGTCGGCCACGGTGCGGGTGAGGGGACCGGTGTGGGCCATCGTGCCGAGCGGGGAGGCGGGGAAGCCCGGCACGCGGGCACGCGTTGGCTTGAGGCCGAAGCAGCCGGTGAAGGCAGCCGGGACGCGAATCGAGCCGCCGCCGTCGGTGCCGAGATGCAGCGCGCCCATGCCGAGCACGGTGGCCGCAACCGCGCCGGCCGAGGAGCCGCCCGTCGTCATCCGCGTGTCCCAGGGGTTGCGGGTGACGCCGGTGAGCGGGCTGTCGCTGGTGGCCTTCCAGCCATATTCGGGCATGGCCGTCTTGCCGAGGATGACCGCGCCACTTTCCCGCAGCCTGGCCGCGGCGGGGGCGTCGGTCAGTCGCGGCTCCGGGCCGGTGAGGCGCGAGCCGAAGCGGGCCGGCATGCCGGCGACCAGAACGTTGTCCTTGATCCCCACCGGCACGCCATCGAGCGGGCCCGCGGGCGCACCCGCCTGCCAGCGCGCCTCGGAGGCCCGCGCCGCAGCCAGCGCCCCGTCCGGGTCCAGATGGCACCAGGCGTTGACCGCCCCGTTGTGGCGCTCGATGCGGGCCAGCGCGGCCCTGGTGGCTTCCACGGGCGAGAGCATCTTGGCGCGATAGAGCGCGACAAGCTCGGTTGCGGAGGCGAGGGCGGGGTCGCTCGGCAGGGCGGCAGATTTGGCGGCGCACATGGGGCGGCGGCACTCCTCCGTCAGAGGCCTACAACGGCTTGCAGAGCAGATTAGCGCGGCCGGAAGGGTCTCTCAAAAACAAACCGGATGCCCGCGGGAGGACGCGCGGGCATCCGGGGGTGGCGGCATCGCTTACGTGGGCTCGGTCGCGGATGCCGCCGGCAGTGTCATGTGACCAGGGCCCAGCCTAGTGCTCGTAGGCGTAGCCGCGCTCGCCGTGCTGCGTCACGTCGAGACCGCTCTGCTCGGCGTCCGGCGCGACGCGGCTGCCGAAGACGATGTCCACGATCTTGAAGACGATCACCGAGCCGATGCCGGACCACGCCAGCGTGAGGCACACCGCCTTCGCCTGAGCGATCATCTGCACGTCGCGGACGTACTCGGCGACCACGGCGGTGCCGGGCTTGGCGACGTAGTCGAGCACGCCCGTGCCGCCGAGCACGGGATCGACCAGCAGGCCGGTGCCCAAGGCGCCGATGATACCGCCGATGCAGTGGATACCGAACACGTCGAGGCTGTCGTCATACCTGAGCAGCGACTTGATGGCCGTGCAGAAGAACAGGCACACGACCCCCGCCACGGCGCCCAGCACCGCCGCGCCCATCGGCCCGGCGAAGCCCGCTGCCGGTGTGACGGCCACGAGGCCGGCCACCGCGCCAGACACCAGGCCGAGGATCGAGGTCTTCCACTTGAAGACGAACTCCACGATCATCCACGCCAGCCCCGCCGCGGCCGTGGCGATGAAGGTGTTGCCCATGGCGAGGGCCGCGCCGCCAGCCGATTCCAGGGCCGAGCCGGCGTTGAAGCCGAACCAGCCGACCCAGAGCATGGCGCCGCCGACGCAGGTGAGGGTGATGCTGTGCGGCGGCATGGGCTCCTGGCGGTAGCCGATGCGCTTGCCGAGCATCAGCGCGCCGACCAGGGCGGCGATGCCCGAGTTGATGTGCACCACCGTGCCGCCCGCGAAGTCGAGGGCGCCCCACTGGAAGGCGAGGCCGGCATCGGCCTGCACCGCCGCAAGGGCGGCTTCCGCGGCGGTCTTCGCTTCGCCGCCGGACGCCTCCGCAAGCTTCTTGGCGGCGTCGGCCAGGGCGTCAGGACCGGCCCAGTACCAGACCATGTGGGCGATGGGGAAGTACACGAACGTCACCCACAGGCCGATGAACAGCATGAGGGCGGAGAACTTCATGCGCTCGGCGAACCCGCCCACGATCAGGGCCGGGGTGATGCAGGCGAAGGTCATCTGGAAGCAGATGTAGACCAGCTCGGGGATCACGACCCCGTTGGAGAAGGTCGCCACCGTGGAGTCGGGCGTGACGCCCATGAGGAAGGCCTTGGACAAGCCTCCGACGTAGGTGTTGAGGGCGCCGCCGCCGGTGAAGGCCAAGCTGTAGCCGTAGATGACCCACAGCACCGCCACCAGGCACACGATGGCGAAGACCTGCAGCAGCATGGAGACCACGTTCTTGGCGCGCACCAGGCCGGCGTAGAAGAGCGCGAGGCCGGGGATGGTCATCATCAGCACCAGCACCGTCGCGGTCAGCATCCAGGCGGTGTCGCCCTTGTTGGGCATGGGTGCGTCGGCGGCGAGGGCGGGTGCGAGACTGGCGAGCAGGACCGCAGTTGACGCGGCCGCCGCCAGAAGGCGTGATGGCAATCGAGGCATTGCGGTGGATTCCCCCTTTGAGCCGCTACCTGGGCGCCGGCATGGCGCTGCCTCGAAGTCCGCAAGAGCTGTGCCAGGGCTTTGAAGTGGGGTAACCCATTGATTCGGCATGGGTGCCCACCTTGACAGCAGCGGCCTCCTGACGACGGCACAGGCACACGCATGCGGATTGGGCAGATACGTGCTTAATCCGTGGTCAGCAGTGGCGGGATCGGGGCGCCATCGGCCGAAGGGGGAGTCAGCGCTGCCTAACCGGCGATGCGGTCCATGGTCTCGGCCAGCTTCAGGTCGCGCTCGGTGAGCCCGCCGGCGTCATGAGTGGAGAGCGTCACCTCCACCCGGTTCCAGACATTGAACCACTCCGGGTGATGGTTCATGCGCTCGGCAGCCAGCGCGGCCCGTGTCATGAATCCGAAGGCGGCGTTGAAGTC
>DATMZP010000776.1:0-6001 GCA_035573595.1 Hyphomicrobiaceae bacterium | reverse complement strand
AGCACATTGGGCAGGAACTCGGGCAGCTCGTCCAGGAACAGTACGCCCAAGTGCGCCAGCGAAACCTCACCGGGGCGCGGCTTGGAGCCGCCGCCCACCAGCGCCGCCATGCTGGCGGAGTGGTGTGGCGCCCGGAACGGCCGCTGCGTGGCGATCTTGCCGCCCAACAGCTCGCCCGCCAGCGAGTGCACCATGGAGACCTCCAGCATCTCCTCGGGCGTCAGGGGCGGCAGGATCGACGGCAGCCGCGCCGCCAGCATCGACTTGCCGGAGCCGGGTGCCCCGACCATCAGGAGATTGTGCCCGCCGGCAGCCGCCACCTCGAGCACCCGCTTGGCGCTCTCCTGGCCCTTCACGTCGCCGAGGTCGGGCTGGTCCTCCTTCTCGGTGTCCACGCTCGGCTGGGGCCGGGCCAGCGTCTGCAGGCCCTTGAAGTGATTGACCAGCGACAACAGGTGCGGCGGCGCCAGCACCGCCATGTCCTCGTCCGCCCACGCCGCCTCAGGCCCGCAGGCCGCGGGGCAGATGAGGCCCTTGCGCAGGGCATTGGCGCCGACGGCCGCCGGCAGTGCCCCCGGCACCTCGCGGATGGAGGCGTCGAGCGTCAGCTCGCCGATGGCCGCGAAGCCCTCGATCGTGTCCGGCGAGATCGCTCCCATGGCCACCATCATGGCCAACGCAATGGGCAAGTCGAAATGGCTCCCCTCCTTCGGCAGATCGGCGGGAGCCAGGTTGACGGTGATGTGCTTGAAGGGAAGACCGAGCCCGACCGCATGCAGGGCGTTACGCACCCGCTCACGGCTCTCGGCCACGGCCTTGTCGGGCAGCCCCACGATGGCAAAGGCCTGATGGCCGCCGCTGATGCGGACCTGCACCTCCACCGGCTTGGCCTCGATGCCCACGAACGCAACGGTAGCGATTTGGCCGTACATTGATGCGCCCCTGCCCGATGTGTCCTGCCCGATGTGTCCTGCCCGATGTGCCCTGCCCCGAATGTGCCCCGGCGCGTGCCCAGCTTGCTGACGCAAGCCTATTGCGACGATGGCTGAGCGGTCAAGAACAAAATGGGAACAATGTCGACGATTCCTACAGGGATGCGTAACCGCGACGACGATGTGCAGATACCTCCCTTTTCTATTGCAGACGGCCGTTCTCCTGGCACCCCGCTTGCAGAGACTTGCATCGAGATGCGCCAGCCGTGGCATTCCCAATGAGACGCTGCTGTCAATTGGCGTTGAACTCAGCATAATGCCTCAACCGCGCCGTGTTGAGCGTGATAGAGTGGAGGCCATGTCAGCACGCCACAAGGTTTCCCGGGGTCCGGAAAGCGCCTTCGAGCGCAAAGTCGCGCTCAGCAAGCTGGCACTGCTGTTCGAGCAGATCTGGCCCCGCGCCTGGCTTCTGCTCGGCCTTGCCGGGCTGTTCATCCTGGTCTCGCTGGCGGGCCTTTGGCCCAGGCTGCCGGAGCTGCCGCACAAGATCGCCCTCGGGCTGTTCGGTCTGGCTTTCGGCGGCGCCGTCATCGCGCTTCTGAGCGTGCGCTGGCCCACCCGCCAGGAGGCCATCCGCCGCGTGGAGCGGGTCTCTGGGGTGGCGCACCGCCCGGCCTCCTCCTATGAGGACACCCTGAGCCACGGCGGCGAGGACCAGCGCACGGCCGCCCTGTGGAAGGTGCACCGCCGGCGCCTGGCCGAGTCGCTGGCTCGGCTGCGGGTGGGGACCCCGACCCCGCGCACCGACCGGCGCGATCCCTTTGCGCTGCGCGTCGTTCTCCTGCTCAGCGTCGTCCTGCTCACCGTCGTGGTGGGCGACAGCGCCGCCGACCGGCTGTGGTCCGCCTTCCGGCTCAGTCCGCTGGCCAAGGGTGCCGAGGCCCGCCTCGACGCCTGGATCACGCCGCCGGTCTACACCGGCAAGCCGCCCATCATGCTGGCCGACGGCGGGCTGTCCATGGGCCGCGCACACGAGGTGCGCCCCGCCGGCGCCATGGAGGTGCCCGACAAGAGCGTGCTGATCGTGCGTGCGAGCGGCGCCGGGCTACGCGGGCTCACCCTGGAGGTTCCGGGCGAGGGCGGCGCCACCCAGCGGCTCGAGGCGCCGGCGCCGGCCAATCCCGCCGATGTCGCCGAGCTGAAGCTGGAGGTGAGGACCTCGGGGACCATCAAGGCCTACAGCAGCGGCACCGAGATCGCGGCCTGGACGTTCGCCGTAACGCCGGACCTCCCCCCCAAGGTCGCCCTGACAAAGCCGCCGGAGCGTTCCGCCCGCGGCAGCCTGAAGCTCTTCTACAAGGTGGAGGACGACTACGGCGTGGTCTCCGCCGAGGCCCGCATCCGCCGCATCCTGCCGCAGCCCGATACCTCGTCCACGGCGTGGGCGCGGCCCGCCAATGAAGGCGCGCGGCTGCCCTACGAGCATCCGCCGGTGCTCGGGCTCAATCTCGCCCGCGCCTATCCCAAGCAGGCCGAGGGCCACAGCCTGCATGAGATCGGCGACCATCCGTGGGCCGGCATGAAGGTGGAGCTGACGCTGGTGGCGCGCGACCTGGCCGGCCAGGTCGGCAAGAGCGAGACCATCGAGGTTACGCTGCCCGAGCGGCGCTTCACCCAGCCGCTGGCGCGGGCGGTTGTGGAGCAGCGGCGGCGACTGGTTGAGGATTCCCGCAACCGGGCCGCGGTGGCCAAGGCGATCGAAGCGCTGACGATGGAGCCGGAGGGCTTCATCGACGACCTGCAGGTGTTCCTCGGCCTGCGCTCGGCCTTCCACCGCCTGCAGGGCGAGGAGACGCGCGCCAACCACAACAGCGTCATTGCTCAGCTGTGGCACGTGGCGTTGCGCATCGAGGACGGCGACCTGTCGGATGCCGAGCGCGCGCTCAGGGCCGCCCAGGACGCCCTGCAGCAGGCGCTCCGCGACGGCGCCAGCGACGAGGAGCTGCAGCGCCTGATGCAGGAGCTGCGCCAGGCCCTGTCCCAATACATGGAGCAGCTCTCCCGCCAGGCCGAGGGCCAGCCCCCGATGCAGGGCATGGACCGCAACATGCAGATGATGACGCAGCAGGACCTGGAGCAGATGCTGCGCAATCTGGAGAACATGGCCCGTTCGGGCAACCGCGACATGGCCCAGCAGATGCTGAGCGAGCTGCGCGATCTGCTCGACCGCCTGCAGTCCGGCCGCATGGCCGGCAACCAGCAGCAGAGCCAACGGTTCGGCAAGATGATGCAGGAGTTCGGCGACATCGTCGGCCAGCAGCAGAAGCTGCTCGACGACACCTTCCGCCGGCAGCAGCAGGGCCAGAAGGACGGTCAGCGCGGTCAGAAAGGGCAGCAGGGCCAGGGCCAGCAAGGCCAGGGCCAGCAAGGCCAGCAGGGCCAGGGCAACGACGACGGACCCGGCGGCCTCGACGAGCGCCAGCGCGAGCTGCGCGAGCGGCTGGGCCGGCTGCAGCGGGGCCTCAGGGAGCTGGGCCTGCAGCCGCCGGGGCAGCTCGACGGCGCCGAAGGCTCCATGGAGCGTGCCGAGGGCGCCTTGCGCGACGGCGACCTCCCTAGAGGCGCGGACCAGGAGACGCGCGCGCTGGAGCAGCTGCGCCAGGGTGCCCGCGACATGGCCCAGCAGATGATGCGCCAGATGCCCTCACGCTTCGGCCTGAACGGCAGCCGCGGCGAGCTTGACCCCATGGGCCGGCCGCCGCAGCGCACCGACGGCCCCGACCCGGCGTCGGGCGTCAAAGTGCCCGACGAGATCGACGTGCAGCGGGCGCGCGAGATCCTGGAGGAGCTGCGCCGGCGTCTTGGTGAGACCACCCGGCCGCCGATGGAGCTGGAGTACCTGGAGAGGCTGCTGAAGCGATTCTGACCCTCGCGGCGACAGGACATCGCTGCTCGCCGGCTCCGGGCTCATTGCGTGCCGGCCCGCTGGTTGCAGTCAGGCGGCGTCTGGTTACTGGGAAGCAACATGTGGCGCGGCAAGTGTGGCGTATCAGCGCCACTGGCTGGGCCTCGCTTTAACGATCGGTTTGTAAAGATGGCATATTTTGGGAGATGAAGCGGCTTCTGGTGCAGGGTCCCCACATCGCTTGCCAATACTCGTTACCCGCAGGCAACACAACGGAGCCGAAGCGTGCACGCCGCGGCTTTATTGCACTTGCGCAGACACCTGGCTTTCTGGAGAGTGAAGGCCGGTGACGGTGTGGAATGTCGTATAACGGGTATTCTTGAGCCGCCTTTTCGGGCGGATCGCGCGCCGGCTAGCCGTTTAGGTAACCGCCAAATGGTTGATCAATCCATGAGACGGCCGCGGCTCGGCGTGGACAACGTTGCTGCACGCTATGATCGCGGCTCGCGACTGCCGGTGGCCGCGGGAGATATGTCCGCGGGGCGTGATCGCCGTGCACCCCTCGGCGGCCTGCCAAAGCGCGTTCTCGATGTCCTCGGCGCCCTTTCCGCCCTTGTCCTGCTGGGGCCGCTGATGCTGATCGTCGCGCTGCTTGTGCGCGTCGCGCTCGGCAGGCAGGTGATCTTTCATCAGAGGCGGGTCGGCTTCGGTGGCGAGCACTTCGTGTGCTTCAAGTTCCGCTCGATGGTGAGGGATGCCGACGAGGTCCTTCGCCGCCACCTCAGCGCCAACCCGGACGCGGCCCGGGAATGGAGCGAGACGCAGAAGCTCAAGGACGATCCCCGTGTCGGGGTTCTCGGCAAGGTGCTGCGCAAGACCAGCATCGACGAGCTGCCGCAGCTCTTCAACGTGCTGCGCGGCGACATGAGCCTGGTGGGGCCGCGCCCGGTCCTGCCCGACGAGCTGGTCGCCCGTTACGGCCGCTACGCGCCGGCGTATCTGCAGGCGCGGCCGGGAATGACGGGCATGTGGCAGGTCAACGGACGCAACAGCGTGGGCTATCGGGCGCGCATCGCGCGGGACCGCTACTACGCCAGGCACTGGTCGCTGGCGCTCGACCTGCTTCTGATCCTCAAGACCATCCCGGCGCTGCTCAACTTTGGTCATACGGCGTAAATAGGAGGGGTATACGGTCGAGCGAGCTGCTCCACGTAACCCTCTTTGTTCTGCGGCCTTGCGGTTACGCCCGGCGGCTGCCGGGCTTAGTCAAGTTTCTAGCCTCGCGGGGATGGATACTGAGGAGCCAATGCCACCACCATTGAAACTTCGCGGGCCAAGAAGCCGACGATAGGAGGCCTCCTAGATGGCGATCCAGCTGCCCACCGTAGCCGTTGTGACTCCAGTGTACAACGGCGCGAAATTTCTTCGCGAAGCGATGCTTTCCGTCCAGGCGCAGACCTACCCCAATCTTGTGCACTTCGTCCTGGATAACGCGAGCACTGATGCGACCCCGGACATCATCAAGGAATTCGATGGTGGCCGCGTTCCGGTGGTGACTGCGCGGAACGAAGCGCTCCTGCCCATTGCCCAGAACTGGAATCGCTGCGTGGAATTAGGGAGCCAGGGCAACGACTATTTTCGCGTTCTATGCACGGACGAATCGCTTCAGCCAACCTGTATCGAGAAGATGGTTGCTCTGGCGGAAACAGACCCGCTGCTCAGCGTCGTTGGATGCAACCACTCGACAACATTTGGCCTCGAGGACCTGCATTGGGACCGGACGCGTGCGATTTTTTCGGGATCCGAAGCTGCGCGATCGTGCCTGGTCGGCGAGTGCGGGCTTGCGACATCGCATCTGCTTTACAGGACGAGCGTGCTTTCGCTCCGCGATAAGCTCTTCGAGGAGGGTTCGCAGCATTTCGATACGGAGGCAGCGTTCTTCCTTCTCACGAGAGAGAATGCGCGGTTCGGCTTCGTTCATGGCCCCGTGGGCTTCAGCCATCGGCATGCAGCCAGCCTCAGCTCCACGATCGCCGCCGTCCTGCACACCGATTTCCTTGAATGGTTTACGATTGTGGAGCGGTATGCCGGCACCGTGCTTACCCCCGAGGCGCTGCGAAAATACAAGCGCTCTTATAAGCGCCACTACTACGGCCGGATGCTC
>DATMZP010000775.1:0-4737 GCA_035573595.1 Hyphomicrobiaceae bacterium | reverse complement strand
AGGGCATGGCCGGCGACTATCGCCGGAAGCCGCAGGCGGAGGCGACCGCAGACGCCGCTCGCGATCCCGAGAGGGGCGCCCGATGATGCTCGGCCCCATCGCCTTCCTGAGCCCCGTGCTGCTCGCCGGCCTCCTGGCCCTGCCGCTTATCTGGTGGCTGCTGCGCGCCATCCCGCCGAGCCCCCAGCTCATCGCCTTCCCGCCAACGCGCATCCTGGTGGGAATCGAGAACCGGGAGAAGACGCCCGCCAAGACGCCCTGGTGGCTGACCCTCATCCGCATGGCGGCTGCCGCGCTGGTGATCGTGGCGCTGGCGGAGCCGGTGCTGAACCCCAACCGTGAGACGGCGCTGACGGGCTCCGGCCCTGTGGTGCTGGTGGTCGACAACGGCTGGCCGGCGGCCCCGCACTGGTCGCAGCGCACCTTCATGATGGAGCGGCTGATCGCCGAGGCCGAATCCCAGAGCCGCCCGGTGATGATCGTGCCCACCGCCAACGCCACCAAGAGCGTCAACTTGCGCATCGAGGCACCGTCCACGGCCCGCTCGACAGCCGCCGCGGTGCAGCCGCAGCCGTTCGCCCCGGACCGTCCGGCGATCGCCAAGGCCATCGCCAGCGCGCTCGGGGGCGCCTCCGAGGCCAGCGTGGTGTGGCTGGCCGACGGCATCGACCACGATGATGAGACGCGCGCTTTCGCCGACCGGCTCAAGGGCCTCGCCTCGGCCGGTCTGGCCGTCATCGAGACAGGTCCGGGGCAGGAGGCGCTGGGCGCCAGCGCCACGGTTGTAGGTGGTGGCCGGCTGGAGGCACAGGTCTTGCGTGCAGAGGCGGGAGGGGCACGCGGCGGCACGCTGCATGCCCTGTCCGGACGCGGCCAGCGCCTGGGATCGACGACCTTCAAGCTCGGGGTCGGCGAGACGCGGGCAACGGCAAGCTTCGACCTGCCGCTGGAGCTCAGGAACCAGGTGACCCGCATCGAGATCGACTCGGAACGCTCGGCCGGGGCCGTGCATCTCCTCGATGCCCGTTCGCAGTGGCACCGCGTCGGCCTCTTCGCCAGCGAATCGCGCGAGCAAGCCCAGCCGCTGCTGGCGCCGCTGTACTACATCGAGCGGGCGCTGGCACCCTTCACGGAGCTCGCCAAGAGCGATGTCGTGAACCTGCCGAGCGCCATCGACGCCATCCTCAAGCGCAACGTGTCGGTGCTGATGCTGGCCGACATCGGCGTGTTGCCGCCTGAGGTGCACGACCGCCTCGCGGATTGGGTCAAGAAGGGCGGCGTGCTGGTGCGCTTCGCCGGCCCGAGGCTCGAGAAGGGCGGTGACGATCTCCTCCCCGTCGCCCTGCGCCTGGGCGGACGCACGCTGGGCGGCGCGCTGTCGTGGTCGTCGCCGCAGGCGCTGGCGCCGTTCGGCGACGATGGCCTGTTCGCCGGCCTGCCCGTGCCGCCCGAGGTGCTGGTGAACCGGCAGGTCCTGGCCGATCCGGCCGGGCTGACGGCCGACGTGAAGGTGTGGGCGCGTCTCAAGGACGGCACGCCGCTGGTCACTGCCGCCCGCCGCGGCGACGGCCAGGTGGTGTTCTTCCACGTCACCGCCAACTCCGACTGGTCGAACCTGCCGCTGTCCGGCCTGTTCGTGGAGATGCTGCGGCGGATCACCAGCCTCGGCCGCCTGGGCGGCGCACCGGAGGGCACCGGCGGCGCCGACGTACAAGATACGGCCGCGACGGCGAACGCCGACGTGCTGTCGCCGCTGCAGGTGCTCGACGGCTTCGGACTGCTCAAGAACCCGCCGCCGACAACCCAGGGCATCGCTGCCTCCAAGATCGCGGACGCACGCCCGAACGCCGAGAATCCGCCGGGCTACTACGGCCCGGCCGGCGCGCCGCGGGCGCTCAACCTGGTCACGCCCAAGACCCTGCTGAAACCGCTGCCCGCCCTGCCGGCGGGCGCCGAGCGGCGCCTCTACCAAGGCAACACGACCCAGCCGCTCAAGCCACAGCTTCTCGCCGCCGCCATGGCGCTTCTGTTCGCCGACATCCTGGCGGTCCTTCTTCTGCAAGCCGGAGGTTTTGCCATGATGCGCCGTGCCCGCCGCGCCGCCGCCATGTTGGCCGTCGCCGCCATCGGGGCCGGGGCGCTGCTGGCCTTCACAGCCGGCCCGGCCGACGCGCAGGCCTCGCCCACCGCCCGCGCGGATGTGACCGCAGTCAAGGCCACCTCCAAGGTGACGTTCGCCTACGTCGTCACCGGCGATGCGACGGCCGACGACGCCAGCCGGCGCGGCATCATTGGGCTCAACCGGGAGCTGGCGAAGCGGACGGCGGTCGAGCCCGGCGAGCCGTTCGCGGTCAACATCGAGACCGACGAGATCGCGTTCTTCCCGGTGCTCTACTGGCCGGTGCTGCCCAACGCCCGCCCGCTGTCCCAGGCCGTCCTCGCCAAGATCGACGCCTACATGAAGGAGGGCGGCATGATCATCTTCGACACCAAGGATACCGGCCAGGGCATGCCGAGCGGCTATAATCTGCGCGGCGACGGCACCACCCCGCTGCAGCGCATGCTGGGCAACCTCGACGTGCCGCGCCTGGAGCCGGTGCCGGAGCACCATGTGCTCACCAAGTCGTTCTATCTGCTCCGCACCTTCCCCGGCCGCTTCGAGGGCGGCAGCTTGTGGGTGGAGGCGGAGACCCCGCGCGACAGCGACCAGGGCCGCCAGGCGCGGCGCGTGGACGGGGTGAGCTCGATCCTCATCACCTCCAACGACCTCGCGTCCGCCTGGGCCGTGGACGAGGCGGGCCGGCCCCTCTATCCGGTGGTGCCCGGCGGCGAGCGCCAGCGCGAGTATGCCTACCGGGTGGGGATCAACATCATCATGTACGTGCTGACCGGCAACTACAAAGCCGACCAGGTGCACGTGCCGGCCCTGCTGGAGCGGCTGGGACAATGAGGACTCCCTCTCCCCGCGCTTTGACACCCGTCATCCCGGACGAAGCGATGCGAGCCCAGGGCGAGCAGCGCTTCGATCCGGGACCTCGCGTGGGTGGGCGCGACTCGCTTCACGAGATCCCGGATAGTCTCGCCTTCGGCTCGGCTTCCGGGATGACGGGTGCGAGCGGGGAGAGGGAATCCGGCTGGAGCCAGCTATGAGCAACTGGTCGCTCGACTTTGCGCTGATGCTGCCGCCGCCCTTCTACTGGGCGGGCGTGGCGCTGGCTGTCGTGCTGGTGGTGCTGCTGCTGGTTCGGCGCACGCGCGGCGCCATGCTCAGGGCGCTGTCGCTGGCGGCGCTGCTGCTGGCCCTTGCCAACCCGACCTTGCGCCAGGAGGAGCGGGAGAGCCTCGCCAACATCGCTATCGTCGTCACCGACGAGAGCCTCAGCCAGACCATCGCCGGCCGGCCCGAGCAGACGGCCGCGATCAAGCGCGAGCTGGAGGCTCGGCTCGGCGACATCCCCAACCTGCAGGTGCGCTGGGTCTCCTCGTCTCGCCCCACCGGCCAGCAGGCCGCCGGCACCACCCTGTTCGCCGACTTGAACAGCGCGCTGGCCAACACCCCGCCCGACCGCCTCGCCGGCGTCATCATGATCACCGACGGCCAGGTGCACGACGTGCCGAAATCCGCACATGTGCTGGGCTTCGACGCGCCGGTGCACGGCCTCCTCACCGGCACCCCCGGCGAGTTCGACCGGCGCATCGAGATCGTGAAAGCGCCGCGCTACGGCATCGTCGGCTCCACCCGCGACATCGAGTTGCGCGTGGTGGAGACCGGCCGCAAGGGACGCGCCGGCGAGCGCGTGACCCTCAAAATCCGCCGCGAGGGCAGCCCCGACGCCACGCGCGGGGCGGTGATCGGCCGGCCCGTGACGGTGCCCATGTCGTTCCCCCACGCCGGGCAGAACATCATGGAGGTGGAGCTGGAGACGGCGCCGGGCGAGCTCACCGCGGCCAACAATCGCGTGGTGGTGGTGGCCGAAGGCGTGCGCGAGAACCTGCGCGTGCTCCTCGTCTCCGGCGAGCCCCACGCCGGCGAGCGCGTGTGGCGCAACCTGCTCAAGTCCGACGCCGCCGTCGACCTGGTGCATTTCACCATTCTGCGCCCGCCGCAGAAGCAGGACGGGACGCCTATCAACCAGCTGTCGCTGATCGCATTCCCCACGCGCGAGCTGTTCTCGGAGAAGATCAAGGACTTCGACCTCATCATCTTCGATCGCTACCAGCACCGCGACATCCTGCAGAGCCTCTACTACGAGAACATCGCCCGCTACGTGCAGGACGGCGGCGCCTTGCTGATCGCATCGGGCGACGACTACGCCGGCAAAGCCAGCCTCGCCTATACGGCGCTCAGCTCCGTGCTGCCGGCCATGCCGACCGGCCAGCTGATCGAGCGGCCGTTCAAGGCCAGGCTCTCGGGCGACGGCCTCAAGCATCCCGTCACGCGCGGGCTGGCGGGTTCCGACGAGAAGGACGCCGGCAAGGAGCCCAGCTGGGGCCGCTGGTTCCGCCAGGTGGAGGTGGCGCCCGGCCGCGGCCGCGTGCTCATGAACGGCGCCGAGGACCGGCCGCTGCTGGTGCTCGACCGCAAGACCAAGGGCCGCGTGGCGCTGCTGCTGTCCGACCACGCCTGGCTGTGGGCGCGCGGCTTCGAGGGCGGCGGGCCACAGGCGGAACTGCTGCGCCGGCTCGGCCACTGGATGATGAAGGAGCCGGATCTCGAGGAGGACGACCTCAGGGCCG
>DATMZP010000774.1:0-3384 GCA_035573595.1 Hyphomicrobiaceae bacterium | reverse complement strand
TCGGCCATCAGCAGCGCCAGCACCACGGCCACCGCCACCATCGCGATCTGCGCCGCCCCGCCGAGGCTCGACTGCTGCAGCCACGCCGTATAGATGCTCACGCTCAGCGTCCGCACCCCCAGGTACTGCACGGCGCCCAGGTCGTTGAGGCACTCCATGGCGGCGAGCGCCACGCCGCCCGCCAGCGCCGGCCGTGCCAGCGGCAGGGCCACCGACCAGAACACGCCCATGGAGGTGCGTCCCAGCGTACGTGCCACCTCCAGTACGCACACCGACTGCTGCACGAAGCTCGCCCGCGCCGAGAGATACACGTAGGGATAGAGCGCCGCCGACAGCACCAGGATGGCCCCGCCCATGCTGCGGACGTCGGGGAACCAGTAGTCCCGCGCCGAGGTCCAGCCGAACGCGAATCGCAGCCAGCCCTGGAACGGCCCCGCGTAGTCCATGAGCTCCACGTAGGCGTAGGCCACGATGTAGGTCGGCATGGCGAGCGGCAGCACCAGCAGCCGGTCCAACAGCGCGCGGCCCGGAAAGCGGCACATGGTGACGAGCCAGGCCGTGCAGGCGCCGAAGGTGAGGGTCAGCACCGCCACACCCGCCAGGAGAATCGCGGTGTCGAGGAGAGTCGCAGGCAGCACCGTGCGAACGAGTTGCGGCCACACATTGGCCGGTGCCGTCAGCGACAGTACGGCGACGGTCGCGAGCGGCAGCGCCATGACTGCGGCGAGCAGGGCCGGCACCGCCGTCCACAACGGCGAGTCGCCGCGCCGACGGCGCCACGCCGCGATCGATGACGCAAGGTCGCCGAGCGCGGGCGGGCGCAGCGATTGGGCCGGGCGATGGCGAGGGGAATGGGGCATCGCCCGATCCTAGCAGGATCGTCGGGCGCTCGCCCCCGTGCACGATGTCTCGGCAGAGGCATTGCAAGAAAACCGGGGCAAGAAATCCAGGGCAGGAAATCCGGGGGGTCAGGCTTCGAGGCAGGGGGTCCGATTTCCCTGGCTCCCGAAGCCTGATCCCTTCCCAGGGCTTGTCCGGGTCTCGTGCGTCGAGGGCAGGTCACAGGGCAGTGGTGCGGGTACGCTGCCCGGTGAGACCTGATTCCCAAGAATCGAAACCCGAACCCCGAGAAACTAGTCGTCGCGGCCGCCGACCTTGAGGTCGTAGAGCACGCCGGTCTTGGGAGACCCGCTCTGAGGCTCGGCAAGCCTTGCCACGTGCCTGCAGAGGTCCGCGAACCTGCGTCTCTCCACGGGAGGGAGCGCCTCTACGTCCTGTCTGCGGATGGTGCCCAGGAGCGCGGCCACCTTCGTCGCGATGGTCATGTCCCTTCGCCCCTTGAGACAGTAACCCGTCGACGGTCGGCTGATAGGACGGCCGCGCGCTCCGACGATTCGCGTAGACACGAAGAAGGCCGTGACTGTTCCGAAGTCGGCGGTTCTTGAAACCAATCAACCGCCAACGCTTCGTGCATGAGTTCCTCTCGCTCGTCGCTCAGCTTCTCTGGACCGGTCGTGTCGTTGCTTGCACGACAATCCTGCGTAAAGACTCTTGCGCAACTTTGCCGCAATTGTATCGAATTGTGACAGCGCTCCACTGCATCTCCCTTGGGACGCGCCGCGGGCGCTTTTTTTGCTGAGGATCTCTTGCCTGATGAAGCCCGTGAATTTGGCGGCCGCGGCAGCAGCGCGGACAGTCCTGGAGGACGAGCGGCGCCGCCTTGCGCTGCTCCAGGCCGGCCTCGATTTGATCGACCAGGGCTTCACCGTGATGGACAGCGACCTCAAGCTCGTCGCGGCGAACCGTAGTCTGTTCAAGCTGTTTGGGTTTCCGCCGGAAATGGCCCGCGTCGGCACCCCGTTCGCCGACTTCGTACGCTACAACGCCGAGCGCGGAGAGTACGGCGAGGGCGACGTCGAGGAGATCGTGGCCGAACGGGTTCGCTTTGCCCGCCAGTTCAAGCCGCACTACATGGAACGCGTCCGCCCCGACGGCACGATCGTTGCCATCAGAGGGTCGCCGCTCCCCAACGGCGGCTGGGTGACGATCTATGCCGATATTACACAGCAGCGCACCCATGAGCGCCTGATTCAGGAGCGCAACGAGGAGCTTGACGGCCGCGTGCGCGCGCGCACTGCGGAGCTGGAGGCCGCCAATGCCGAGCAGAAGCGCCTGGAGGCGGTGCTCGTGCACGCCCAGAAGATGGAGGCGGTGGGCGAGCTGACGGGCGGGCTGGCGCACGACTTCAACAACCTGCTCACGATCGTGATAAGCAACCTTGCGATGCTGCGCGATCGAGCGGCGGCGGCGGGCAAGATGGAGTTTGCGGAGCCCGCGCTCGTCGCCGCGGCGGCCGCAGCGGCGAGCATGATGGAGTTTGTGGAGCCGGCGCTGCAGGCCGCCGTCAGGGGTGCGGATATCACGGGGCGCCTGATGACGTTTGCGCGCCGCCAGAAGCTCGAGCCGTGTATCGTCGAGGTCAACGGCCTCATTGCCAATCTGCTGTCGCTGTCGCGTCACTCCTTGCCCAAGTCGATCAGCATCTCGAGAGAGCCGGCGCTCTTCGATCTCCACACGCGCGTGGACCCCCAGCAGCTCGAGCATGCCTTCCTCAACCTCGTGCTGAATGCCCGCGATGCCATGCCCCGGGGCGGCAGCCTTGTGGTGCACACTGCAAGCCGGCTCATTCATCAGGCGGAAGCCGCCGAGTTTCAGGTCAGGCCGGCGCGCTACGTCGAGATCCGCATCAAGGACACCGGCAAGGGGATGGATAAAGCCACAGTCTTGCGCGTCTTCGAGCCGTTCTTCACGACCAAGCAGTTCGGCTCGGGCAGCGGCCTGGGTCTCTCGATGGTCCACGGCTTCGTGAAGCAGTCGGGAGGAGCCGTCGACATCGACAGCACCCCGGGTAAAGGCACGACCGTGACGCTGCTGCTGCCGGCGAGCCAGGCCCAGACTCGGCTCGATGCGCGCCAGCTGCCGGGCTCGCGCTCGCGCGTGGGCTCCTCGCGTCTCGTCCTGCTGGTTGAGGACGATCCCGACGTGCGCACGGTCATCCGCCGCCAGCTCACCGACATCGGACACATGGTGATCGAGGTACCCGCGGGCGATGAAGCCCTGGCGGTCATCGATGGCGTTTCGGAGCTCTCGGTCCTGATCTCCGACATCGTGATGCCGGGCGCCATGGACGGGAGGCGCCTTGCCGATCTCGCAAAGCAGATCCGCCCCGACCTGCGAGTTGTGCTCGTCACGGGGTATGCCGAGGGGTTGGACATGCACGGTGGCCGGCATCGGTCGTTTACGGTGGTACGAAAACCTTGTACCAAGGAGGAGCTCGCCGCAGCCATTGACACGGCACCGCAATGATGGATAGCCCTGAAGCCA
>DATMZP010000773.1:0-2514 GCA_035573595.1 Hyphomicrobiaceae bacterium | reverse complement strand
TAGGCTCGCCGTACCGTGCCGGCTTCTCACTGAGTCCGGAGCCGGCCATATGGCGGAGTCTCTCCTGCACCGCTTCCCACAAAACCTGTCCCTCTGATTGGTCAGTCCTGAATATCTTCCCAGTTACGATGTTTGGTGACCAACTCGGCGGCACGGGCAGCCATTGGTCCTCGTCGAAGAAGAATGGCTGCTCGAGGATTCGGCATCCGATTTGATAGTCCTCTCGATGATCGACTGCTGAGCGTCGGTAGTGAGCCACTCGCAATCGCATTTGATCCAACGACAGAGCACCGTTGGCCGGTCCGAAAGCTTCCCACGCCAACGATATCGGGAGGAGCGTTGCATACCAAAACACTCCGCCACCGACGATGAAATTGCGGGGGCTGTGGAGTTTGAATAGAAAAAGCTCACCGGGTTCGAGTGCGCCGAACGACGTTCGCCCACCCGGCTGCCAGAAATTCACCTCACCGATGTCCGGCTGCGTACGCAGGAAATCGTACCAATCCCAGTCCGTGACAGCGACGAAGATGTCGACCATAAGCGAAGATCCAGGGGACGCCGTGGCCGAGCATGGCGAGAGCCAAGCTGTGGCATGGGAATCTCTTACCACAACGGAGACCGCTGCTGGCATGGCTGTCGAGAAGAGTGCGCTGTTGCACCCCGTACGAGATCAAGGGCTTGGATCGTTTCGACAAGACCGCCTTTGCACCCCGGCGTACCCCGTTCAAATTCCGTCGCTCAGCGCTGGAATCCGTGCTCTGAGGGGGCTCTGACGTGCCGAATCTGCACATAGTGATGTCATTGATTTCGTTGGTCTATTTTTTAATGCATGGGGTTGTTTTGCACTTTTCGTGTTTTCAGGCCCCCACCCGCCTCTTACGCAAATATGTTTCACGTGAAACATCGCACCACTGTTTCACGTGAAACCGTTTTCTCCAGCCGCTCCCCTCAGGAATCCGGCCGCGCCGTCCCTCACCCCAGCTGCGGCACCCCGCTCGTCGTCGAGTACTCGAAGTGCAGCACCTCGCCGGGGTGCACCAGCGGGTAGATGGCGTGGGCCGCCAGCGCCGCCTCGGAGAAGCCGGCGAGGATCAGCTTCAGCTTGCCCGGATAGGCCGCGATGTCGCCGATGGCGAAGATGCCGGCCTGGCTGGTGGCGCAGGTCGCGGGGTCCACCTTGATGTGGTTGCGGTCGAGGTTGAGGCCCCACTGGGCGATCGGCCCCAGGTTCATGGCAAGGCCGAAGAAGGGCAGCAGCACGTCGGCCTCGAGCCGGCGCTCCTGGCCGTCGAGCGTGGCCACCACCACCGCCGAGAGCCGGCCATCGCTGCCCTCCAGGCGCGCCAGCTGATAGGGCACCACCATCTCGATCTTGCCGGCCTTGGCCAGCGCGTCGATGCGGGCCACGCTCTCGGGTGCCGCGCGGAACTTCGGGCGCCGGTGGATGACGTAGAGCTTCGCCGCCAGCTCGGCCAGCAGCAAGGTCCAGTCCGCCGCCGAGTCGCCGCCGCCGGCGATGACGATGCGCTTGCCGCGGAAGTCCTCGCGCTGCTTCACCAGGTAGAAGACGCTGCGGCCCTCATACTGCTCGATGCCCGCCAGCGGCGGCCGGTTGGGCCCGAAGGCGCCGACCCCGGCGGCGATCACCACCGCCTTGCAGGCGATGCGCGTGCCCGCCGTCGTCGCCACTTCCCAGCCGCTGCCATCGGCCGGCGTCAGGCTCTCCACCTGCTGGCCCAGATGGTAGGTCGGGTGGAACGGCGCCACCTGTTCCTCCAGCTTGCGGATCAGGTCGGCGGCCTCGATGCGCGGATAGGCCGGGATGTCGAAGATCGGCTTCTCCGGATAGAGCGCCGCGCACTGCCCGCCCGTGGTATCGAGCGCGTCGACCACATGGGTGCGCATCTTCAGCATCCCGCACTCGAACACGGCAAACAGCCCGACCGGCCCGGCCCCGATGATCACGACGTCCGTGCTGTGGCTGGCGCTCATGCGTCGGTCTCGCTAGCCCCCTCTACCGCGCAGCGGGAGAGGGTGGGGGTGAGGGTCTGTATCCGCATTCCCTGCTTCGGGGGTTCCCAGGCGGCGGCTAAGATGATGGCTTCCGGTAGACCACGCAAGGCCGTCCGGCTACAACCCTGCGACATGGAGGCGGCGGCCGGCAGGCAGGTGGAGCGGGTGGCGAGCTTGGCGGACGAGGCGGCGACGGTCGCGCTGGCACAGGCCATCGCCGCCGTGGCGAGACCCGGCGACGTGATCGCCCTGGCGGGCGAGCTCGGCGTCGGCAAGACCCGCTTCGCCCGCGCCTTCGTCGATGCCCTCACCGGCGAGCGCGAGGAAGTGCCGAGCCCGACCTTCACCCTGGTCCAGACTTACGAGTCGCCGGCCGGCGCCATCTGGCACTTCGACCTCTACAGCCTGTCGCGCGCCGACGAGGCCTACGAGCTCGGCATCGAAGAAGCCCTCAGCGACGGCATCAGCCTGATCGAATGGCCCGAGCGCGCGCAGGGCCTG
>DATMZP010000772.1:0-6084 GCA_035573595.1 Hyphomicrobiaceae bacterium | reverse complement strand
AGCAGGGACTTGGCGCTGAAGGGCTTCTGCAGGACAGCCGAAACCTTGCTCTGCGCCACCTGCGGCACGGCATAGCCCGAAATGACCACAACACGGATGCCACGGCCGTGCAGCGTGTCGATCAGCCCGTACGCCATCTCGCCCTTCAGGTTGATATCGACGATAGCCACTTGGATAGTCGTCGGAGGCTCCCTGGCCTCCAGCAGGCGCTCGGCGTCCTGCAGGCTGGCGGCGGGACCCGCCACGTCGACGCCGAGCTCTTCCAGCAGGGACTTGAGCGCATTGGCGACGTGCCAGGAATCCTCGACCACGAGGACGCGCAAACCCTTGAGCCCTGACTCGTCCTGCACGCCGGAAGCACTCGAAGCCACGCGATTCGCCCTGCACTCCACGTCGACCCGGCATCCCTATAGCATCGACAGGCGGGCTGGCAAAATCCGCCCCTGCGGCGCGTAGCCTCTCCGAGCCGCCGTTGTCAGGCAAGTGCCGGCCGATTGTGGCAGCGGCGTGAGCGCCTATTCGAACGCTACCTCCACTGTACCGAGCGTGCCGAAGTCCGCCCGCACCACATCGCCCCGGTGCACGGCGGCGAGGCCGGTGCACGTGCCCGTGGAGACGACCTCGCCGGCGTTGAGACCCAGCTTCCTGGCCGACTGGTGATTGGCCAGCCAAAGCAGCACGTTGAGGGGGTCGCCCAGGGCTCGGCTGCCAGTGCCGGCGCCCTTCTCGGTGCCGTTGACCATGAGAGCGACGGCATGGGGGCGAAGGTCCTGCCCGCTCCATCCGGTCCAGGCGCCCGTAACGAGGGCGATGTTGACGCCACAGTCGGCGACGGTGAGCAGCCGCCCCTTGCCGCCGAGCCCGCCCGAGAACCGCGTTCCCACCACCTCAATGGCCCCGGCCACGCTGCCGATGGCGCTCGCGACCTCGGCCAAGGTATAGGCGGCGGCGCGCGGCGGCAGATCGCAGGCGAGCCGGAACGCGAACTCGCCCTCCACGGCCGGCGCGTTGGCGGGCACGAGCGCGACCTTCGCAGGAGCGGTGTGGACATAGGGCGCAAGGAGCGCGCCGGCGCCGGGCTCGTCGGTGCCAAAGAGGCGCTGCGCCTCGAGGCTCGTCGAGCCGACCTTGTAGCCCGCCCGCCGCAGGCCGCTGAGCGCTACGACGGCATCCTGGACGGCGTAGGCCTCCTCCTTCGTCCTCGGCAGCTCGCAGGCGGCGGCATCGATGCTGTAACCGAGGCGCCGGGCATCGCATAGCATGCGGGCGAGACCCCTCAAGGCGTCCTCCCATACATCCTCAACCTCCCTTGCGGCGGCCGCTTGCCCCTGCCCCGCTTGCACAGGCATGGTAGCGGGACACGCAACCAGTGGCGCAGCAAATCGGGACACGGGCATGCAGAGACGACGTTTCGGCAGGACCGGACTTGAGGTGCCGGCGCTCACCTTCGGCGGCGGCTGGGTGGGCGGCCTCCTGATGCGCGGCTCCGAGGCGGAGCGGCAGGCCGTGCTGGACTGCGCGCTGGTGGGGGGAATCGACTGGTTCGATACCGCCGCGCTCTACGGCAACGGCGTGTCGGAGACCGTGATCGGACAATGGCTGCGGTCCCTGCCACCCGAACGGCGGCCCCGCGTCTCGACCAAGTTCAACATCGACACATCCGCGGGCGACTTCGCGGGCCAGATCGAGCGGTCGGTGGCCGCCAGCCTCGAGCGGCTGGGGCTCAGCCGGGTACCGCTCCTCATCCTGCACAGCCGTGCGGTCGATCCCGCCAACCGGGCGCGCGACAAGCGCAGCCTGAGCGTAGCGGAGGTGCTGGAGGCGGGCGGCATCGCCGACATCATGGACGGGCTGCGTGCACAGGGCCTCTGCGACTGGATCGGCCTGACGGCGCTGGGCGACCCGAAGGCGCTGCATGAGGCGATCGACAGCGGCCGCTTCGATGTCGCCCAGGTCTACTACAACCTTCTGAATCCGACGGCGATGGCACCGGCCGGCCCCGGCTGGGGCTCGACCGATTTCGACGGCCTCCTGCATCGCTGCGCCGCCCGCGACATGGGCGTGATGGGGATCCGCATCTTCGCCGCCGGCCATCTCGCCACCGGCGAGCGCCACGGCCGTGAGGTCGCCATCACCGCCAACGCCGAGAACGCCGCCGAGGAGGCGAGGGCCAGAGCCGTGCGGGATGTGCTGGGCTCCAAGCACGGCACCGGTGCGCAGACGGCCCTGCGCTTCGGTCTGGCCTGCCCGCTGCTCTCCACCATCGTCGTCGGCATCGGCGAGACCTGGCATCTCGACGAGGCGCTCGCCGCCGCCGAGATGGGGCCGCTGCCCGATGCGGCCGTGGCCGAGCTGGAGCCGCTCTGGCAGAGGCACCCGGCGTTCCGGTCGTAACGCCAGCTGCTGTTGGCTCGCAAGAGGCCTGCCCGCGCGATCTCAGGCCGCGGTGCGTTGAGTCAGTACAAGCGCCGCAGTGCGGCCGGGCCCCGCCGGTTCGACCTTATCGCGATGGGACCGATGCCATTCAGTCAGCTTCACTACCTGCCGCTCTCCCCGCCCTTCTTTGCCATCCTGGCCGCGCTGCTCCTCGCGCTGCTTGCACTCTTCCAACTTGGAGTCCTGCGATATGCCTACATGCGCCTCGGCATCGGCTCCGGCGCTGCGATGCTGCTGCTGCTGGCTTCATTGCTGGGCAGCGTGCTCAACATTCCGCTGGCCCAGCTACCCGAACAGCACATCCTGTCGGGGCGAGAAGTCGATTTCTTCGGGATGCGCTACGTTGCGCCAGTGGTGGTCGATTGGCCCGGCACCGTGATCGCCGCCAACGTTGGCGGCGCCCTGATCCCCACTGCAATGTCGCTGTATCTGCTGGCACGACACAGCTTGTGGGGCCGTGGTCTGCTGGCAACCGCCATCGTTACTGCGATATGCCACTGGCTGGCTCAGCCGGTCCCCGGCATCGGGATCGCCCTGCCCCTGTTGGTCCCCTCCGTCGCGGCTGGGGCCGTGGCGTTCGTGCTCGCCAGGCAACACGCCGCGCCGCTGGCCTACATCGCCGGCAGTCTCGGCACGCTCGTTGGAGCGGACCTGCTCAACCTCAACCGCCTGCAAGGGCTCGGCGCGCCCGTGGCCTCCATCGGCGGCGCAGGGACATTCGACGGGGTCTTCCTGACCGGCATCCTGGCGGTCCTGATCGCCGGCATCACCGGCGGAAGAGGCGACCCGGAGCCGGACCGTACGCCGTCGACGAGCGAGCACTAGCCCGAAGTTCCCTGGGGGCGATGGCTGTATCCCTTGCGCCTCAAGAGGTTGAGGAACGGACTGGTTCAAGATCGAGCGGGATCTCTACGACAAGTGTCTAGACCCCTACGATTGTCGCCCGAAGAAGTTTCAGCCCACCACATAGCGGCCATCGGTCGGCCCTGCCTCAGCGCTGCCCTGAGAGGTAGGCGATGAGATCTGCGCGCTCCTGCTGGTCGCGCAGGGGCGGCAGGACCACCATGGGGGTGCCGGGCACGAAGGCGTCCGGGTCGGCGATGAAGCGGTCGAGCGCCTCCGGGGTCCAGACGAGGCCGGCGGCAGCCTTGGCCTTCATGGCCTCGGAGTATTCGAACCCGGCGACGCTACCTGCCCGCCGGCCGACGATGCCGTAGAGCCTCGGCCCCTGCAGCTGCGCCGTCTCGTTGGGAGCGACGGAGTGGCAGGAGAAGCAGCGCTGGAACACGCGCGCGCCGCGCACGGCATCTCCTCCGGCGGCGCGCACGGCGCTCGCCGCCATCAGGCAGCCGTAGACCCCAACAACGAGCGCTGCCGCAGCCCGCGAGGCGAGGCCCACGCCCGCCTCAGTTCGTCTTGACCGGGGAGCGGATCACGCGGACGCGCTCCGTGCCCGATTCGGCGATCCAGGCCTCGCCCTTGCGGCCCAGCATCTGGCGCACGTTGGAGTTGGGGCGGTCGCTCGGGAAGGTGTCGAACCGCTCCGTCTCGGGGTCGAAGCGCACGACAGCGTTGGCGCCCCAGTCGCTGAGCCACACCTTATCGTCCGGGTCCACCCAGACCGCGTAAGTGCGCGGCTTCTCGCCGGGGAGCTTCCACTCCTTCCAGGCCCTGGCGGCCGGATCGTACATGCTCACCTGGCCGGAGTTCCACTCGCTGATCCACAGCCGGCCCTTGGAGTCCGACCACACGCGGCGCGCGCCCTGGCCCTTTGTGGGCGGCTCGTGGACGGTGGTCTCGCCGGTCTCCAGGTCGACATTGGCGAGATAGCTGCCGGCCAGCGACACGTACCAGATGTCGCCCTTGGGCGTGCCGGTGATGCCGTAGGGGCCGCGGCCTTTGGGGGCGTCCCACACCGTCATATCGGCGGTCGCCGGATCGAGGCGGCCGTAGACGCCGTTCTGGCCGGTGAACCAGATGCGGCCCTTGCCGTCGAAGGCGGCTGTGTTGAGGTTGGTGTAGGGCATGCGCTCGGGCGGCAGGGGCCACACTTTCACGGACCTGGTGGCCGGGTCCACGCGTACGATGGCGTTCTGGCCGCCGTCGGTGAACCAGGGCGCGCCATCCGGGCCGATGATGACACCGTGGGGCGCGGAGTCCTTGCCGAGCGGGATGCGCTCGATCTCGCCGGTCCTCGGGTCGAGGCGGCCGCCGATGCCCTTCTTCTGACCGGCGAACCATACCTCGCCGGTGGGCGCGGCCGCTACGTCGTGCGGATAGTCGCCCTTGGCCAGCTCGTAGTACTTAGACTCCTGGCCGAAAGCGGCCGCCGGAGCCAGGCCCAAAGGCGCCAGAAGGGTCAACGCAATCAGCAGACGATGCATCGGAGCCTCCATCGATGCTGCGGCGGGACGAGCCGTCCGCCATGCTGCGGCCAACCTTAGCCGACCCGGCCGACCGCCCACTTCAACATGCCGCGAGCCGGGCACCCTACTGGGTGTGGCGGAAGCGCGAGCGCCACCTAAGCATTGATGCGTGGGCGCAGATTGGTAGAGTAGCAGATTGGTAGAGCAGAGGTGTTCACGGCCCAACTTCTGCGGCCGAACCGCGAGTCAGCCGGATGCTGGATATCGCCCACCTGATGCGATGGCTCGGGCCATTGGCGCTCCTCGCCGGGTTGGCGGCGGCGGCGCAGACGCCGTCTACGGCGCCGGAGGCCAAGACGGCGGTCGCCACCTTCGCGGGTGGGTGCTTCTGGTGCGTCGAGGAGGCCTTCGAGAAGGTGCCGGGCGTACTCTCGGCGGTGTCGGGCTATACGGGCGGCACGGTGCCCAACCCGACCTACGAGCAGGTCTCCAAGGAGGCCACCGGCCACGCCGAGGCGGTGCGGGTGACCTACGACCCGGCCAAGGTGAGCTACGAGCAGCTGGTGGACTGGTTCTGGCGCAACATCGACCCGAGCCAGGCCGGCGGCCAGTTCTGCGACCACGGCAGCTCCTACCGCAGCGCCATCTTCGTCCACCACGAGGCGCAGAGGAAGGTGGCCGAGGACACCAAGCGGGCGCTCGAGGCCTCGGGGCGGATCAAGCAGGCCATCGTCACCGAGATCGTCGCCGCGGGCGCGTTTTACGAAGCCGAGGACTACCACCAGGACTACTACAAGAAGAATCCCAACCGGTACCGGTTCTACAAGTTCAACTGTGGCCGGGTGCAGCGCCTGGAGGAGATCTGGGGCAAGGCCACCCCGCCGCCCAATCTCACGCGGTAGGCCTCACGCAGCGGGCTCTGGCGCCGACCTCGATGCCGCGGCAAGAAGCGGGTGGCCAGACGGGGTGCGCGCCGCTACACCGCCGGTCTTCCCTCTCCCGGGCTCCGACCATGCGCACTGCCGACTGGCTCCTGCTTGTCCTGCTCTCCGTGCTGTGGGGAGCGACGTTCTTCTTCATCGCCGTCGCCAACCCGCACGTGCCACCCTTCACGCTGGTGCTGGGGCGAGTCGGGCTGGCGGCGCTGGCGCTGGTGCCGCTTGTCTTTCTGGCCGGGCTGCGCCTGCCCGCCACGACGGCGGGGTGGCGGCCATTCGCGGTGCAGGCAGCGATCGACAACGTCATCCCTTTCACGCTGATGGTCTACGGCCAGCACCGCATC
>DATMZP010000771.1:0-2085 GCA_035573595.1 Hyphomicrobiaceae bacterium | reverse complement strand
CCGAGCAGCACGAGGCGGCCCAGCTCGACGGAGCCAATGCCTGGCAACGGTTCCGCAACGTCACGCTGCCCTCGATCTCGCCGGTCATCCTGTTCGGCGCGATCACCACCGTCATCTTCACGCTGCAGTACTTCACCCAGGCGGCGGTCGCCGCCTCGGTGGCCAGCAACCAGGCCACGGTCGGGGAGGGCGTGTCGTCCGGCTTCGGCTACCCCGAGGGCGCGACGTTCACCTATCCACTGTGGCTCTACCAGGTCGGCTTCCGATACAACGCCTTCGGCTACGCCAACGCGCTCGGGGTGATCCTGTTCGTCGCCGCGTTCTCGGTGACCTTGATCCTGCTGCGGCGGTCGCGAACGATGGAGGCAGCAGCCTAATGCGAAAGTCAAGCCGCTACGGCGTGATCAATTCGGTAGGGCTGCCGGGTGCGCAGGATGGCGTGCAGGACATTGATGCGGCGACGGGCCAGGGCGATGAGCGCCTGGTGGTGTCGTTTGCCCTCGGCGCGTTTGCGGTCGTAGAAGGCCCGGCTGGCCGGGTCGCGTTGCAGGGCGCAGAACGCGGACTGGTAGAAGATCCGTTTGAGGGTCTTGTCGCCGCTGGTGGCCCGGCGCAGGTAGTGCACTTTGCCGGACTGTTGCAGGACGGGGGCCAGGCCGGCGGCGCAGGCGAGTTGGTCGCCGGTGGGGAACCGGGTGGTGCCGCCTGCCACGGCCAGGAACTCGGCGGTCAGGGTGGCCCCCATCCCGGGCAGGGACTGGACGAGGGCCGCGTCAGGGTGGTTGTCGAGGGCCTCGGCGATGCGTTTGTCCAGCTCGGTGAGCTTGGTTCGGCAGGTCAGCGCCTCGGTGGCCAGGTCGCGGACCAGATCCGCGGCGACCGCTTCGCCGGGCACGGTGACGCGTTGCCGTTGGGCGCTGGCGAGGGCCTGTTCGGCCAGGGCGTCGATGCTGGTGGCGCGCAGGCCGCCGACGTGGCGCAGGTAGTCGCTGATGCGGCGGCGGCCAGCCTTGCGGATCTCGGCCGGGGTGACGTAGCGGGCCAGCAGCGCCAGGTCGGCCTTGTTGGTGGCGTCGATGACGCGTTCCAGGCCGGGGTGGATGGAGGCCAGCAGGTCCCGCAGCCGGTTGATCCGGCGGGTCTGCTCGACCACCAGCTCGCGGCGGCGGCCGACCAGCAGCCGCAGCTCGGCGTCGAGCTCGCCGGCCGGCTCCACGGTGCGCAATTCGTCGCCGCGCAGCCGGATCTGATCGGCGATGACCTTCGCGTCGCGGGGATCGGACTTGTGTTCCCCGCCGCGGGTGGCCTGCCGGGCACGGTTGACCGCCAACCCGGACACGTGCACCAACCGCAGGCCGGCGTCGAGCAGCATCACCTGCAGCAGCCCGGCGATGCCGCCGAGCACGTCGATGGCCACCGTCGCCGGGCCGTGCTCGGCTTCGGTGGCGCGGATGTCCTCAACGAGCGTCTGGATCGCCTCCGGGTCGTTGTTCACCCGACGGCTGGCCAGCACCTTGCCGGTCTCGGTGTGCACGATGGCGGCCCAGTGCAACTCCTTGGCCACGTCCACACCCACCGCGACAGCCATAGATCTCCTCTCTCTCGTCGCCTGCATACGCATGCTCTTCCCGCCGTCCACGCCCTACACAGCGATCGATCGCAGAGCCCAATCAGCAGTCAGGAAGAGCAGACGAGACGGGCGGCCAAGCCACCTTCGCCATGGGCGGCAGCAAGCATGAAAGCCATACCCGCCTCATCCGCATCAGCCCGTACATCTATCACCGTCGGGCTTGCTATTGAAGGTAGGGCGGTATGACCGCCGCAGTAGCCACCATCCGTGCCCCGAGGCCGTTCAAGCTCGTCCGCCACTCGCTGGCCCTGACCAAGCGCAGCCTCATCAAGACCATGCGCACGCCAGAGGCGCTCATCGATGTCACCGTCCAGGCGCCGCTCTTCCTGGTGCTGTTCGTCTACATCTTCGGCGGTGCGGTGTCCGGCTCGACCCACCAGTACCTGCAGTACCTGCTGCCCGGCGTCCTCGCCCAGACCATCGCGATGGGGGCGATCGCCATCGGCGTCAACCTC
>DATMZP010000770.1:0-3296 GCA_035573595.1 Hyphomicrobiaceae bacterium | reverse complement strand
CAGGTTGCGAGGGTCCTGACCCGGTGCCATCGAGGTGAAACCCATGCGCCTCCTTCTTCGCCTCCCATCGATCCTCGCCGCCCTCCTGGCGGCGCTGGCCCTGGCGGCGCCCGCCGGGGCGCAGGGCGTGGACCGCTGCCTCGCCGTCTCGCAGGCGCCGAGCGCGGTGCTGCCGGCCGCTCTCCTCCCCGCCGCGCTCAAGGCCTCCGAGGCACGGCTCACGTTCATCGGCCACGCCACCTGGCTGATCGAGAGCGCCGGCGGCATCAGTATCGCGACCGACTACAACGACTACATCCGCCCCACAGTCGTGCCCGACATCGCCACCATGAACCGTGCGCACACCACGCACTTCTCCATGTTCCCCGATCCCGCAATCAAGCGCATCCTGCGCGGATGGAACCCGGAGGGCGGAGCGGCGAAGCACGACGTGACGCTGGGCGATGTGCGCGTGCGCAACGTCGCAACGAACATACGCGACTGGTCGGGTGGGTTCATACCGAACGGCAACTCCGTGTTCATCTTCGAGCTGGCCGGCATGTGCATCGGTCATCTGGGCCACCTGCATCATACGCTGAGCGACGAGCAGATTGCGCACATCGGCCAGCTCGACATTGTCATGGTGGCCGTGGACGGCGCCTACACGATGGACGTGGCAGGTGTGGTGGAAACGCTCAAGACGCTGCGCGCACGCCTGGTGCTGCCGATGCACTATTTCGAGACGTACACCCTCAATCGCTTCCTCGACCGCATCCGCGGCGATTTCGCCGTCGAGATGAGCCGGGAGTCGAGCATCGTCGTCTCCCAGGCCTCCCTGCCCGCCGAGCCGAAGGTGCTGGTTCTGCCGGGACGGTGAACGGGAGGCCGAGCCGGCGAACGGGGGGCGCCGCTTCTTTTTTGGGCGGCAGCGGCTATGTTGAGGGGATGACCTCCCTCAAGCTCCGCAACATCGCCGGACGCGGCGCCCCGGCGAGCGGCGCGCCTTGGCGCGTCGAGATCGCCGAGACCCTGAAGCTGGCGGCGCCGATGGCCGCCACCCAGCTCGGGCAGATCGCCATGATGACGACCGATCTCGCCCTGCTCGGCCGCCTCGGCGACCGGGTGGTGGCCGGCGCGGCGCTGGCCCATACCGTGCTGTTCGCCGCCTACACCCTCGGCATGGGGCTGATGGCGGCGGTGGCGCCGCTCGCCTCGCAGGCCTTCGGCGCCCGCAAGCCCCGCCTCGTCCGCCGCTCGGTCCGCGTCGGCCTGTGGGCGGCGCTCCTGGCCGGCGTGCCGCTCACCGCCGTCCAGATGTGGGGCGAGGAGCTTCTGCTGGCGCTGGGCCAGCCGCCGGAGGCGGCCGCGCTGGCGGGGCGCTATCTGGCGGGCCTGGCCTGGTGCCTCGTTCCGTCGTGGGCCTTCATCGCGCTCCGCAACTTCATGAGCGCGGTGAACCGCCCGGAGCCCGCCCTGTGGATCACGCTGGCCGCCATTCCGATCAACGCCGGGCTGGCCTACGCCCTGATCTACGGCGCCTTTGGCGCGCCCCGGCTCGGCATCCTCGGCGCCGGCGTGGCTACGACCCTTGTCAACATCGCCATGTGCGCCGCCGCCGTCTGGTTCGCCTACGCCCGCCACCCGTTCAGGAAGTACCGCGTGCTGGGCCGCTTCTGGCGCCCCGACTGGAGCTTGTTCCGCCAGCTGATGGCGGTCGGAACCCCGATCTCGGGTTCGTTCCTGCTGGAGTTCGGCCTGTTCGCCGCCGCCTCGCTGCTGATGGGCCGCATCGGCCCCGAGGCGCTCGCCGCCCACGCCATCGCGCTGCAGACGGCGGCCATCCTGTTCATGGTCCCCTTCGGCATCTCGCTCGCGGCCACGGTACGGGTCGGCCAGGCGGCGGGCCGCCGCGACGCTGCCGGCACCCGCCGGGCGGGCGTCTCGGCGGCAGGGCTCGCCGCCTTGTTCATGGCCGCCATGACGCTGGTGGTCGTGGTGCTCCGGCACGCCGTCCCGCAGCTCTTCCTCGGCGCCGAGGCGGAGGCGCCGACGCCTTCGGCCACCGTGACGCTTGCCGCCACCCTGCTGGCTGTCGGCGCCACCTTCTTCCTGACCGACGGCATCCAGACGGTGGTGGCCGGCGCGCTCCGAGGCCTCAACGACACGCGCGTGCCGCTGCTGATCGCCGCCTTCAGCTACTGGGGCGCCGGCTTCGGCGCCAGCTACGGCCTGGCCTTCGGCCTCGACCTCGGCGCCGTCGGCGTGTGGATCGGTCTGTCGGTGGGCACCACCGTCTTCGCGCTGCTGCTGGCGTGGCGCTTCCACGCCCTGACGCGGGCGGGCTACATGCCCGAGGTCGCAGGCCCAGTGTAGCACCGATGTAGCGACGACGTAACGCCGGGCGGCGCCCAGAAAAGAAGCCGGCGCTCCGAAGGAGGCCGGCCTGGAGTGGGACCGCTTGAAGGTCAGTCGGTATCGGAAGCGATTTGTCACCGCCTGCGGCGGCCGCCGTCGTCACCAGCGGTGATGATGATGACGGTGGCGATGGTGCCTGTGGCGGTACCACCAGTAGTCGGGATAGTAGCCGCCGTAGTTGTACCGGGGGTAGTAATAGGGGTAATACCCCCAATGATGGTGCCTGTGGCGCCAGTGGCGGTGACGCCAGTGCACCTGCTGCACCAGACCGTCCGCCGCACCTTCCGCGGCCACGCCGGCCTGCGTCACCGGCGGAGCCGCCGATGCGGGAGTGAGAAACGCTGCTGCCGCCACCAACGCGGCGCCCAGCGTCAGCTTCTTGAGCATTTTGGCCTACCCATTTCCGTTTTCGTTTCCGCTTCTCCCCAGCGTGATACTGAGACGAAGTGGCCGTCGATTTCCCGTCGCGGTACGTCCTCCTTTGTCGTTGATCTCATAGACTTGATCTGTGGCGAGGCAGGCGCAACACCAGTTGCAGACCGGCAACGAGCCAGTGTCGCATGCCAGCGATCCGAGTCTGCTTCACCCCGCAGTTGAGCCGACGCCAGATTAACCGCCGCGGAACGGAGCGTTTAGTCGAGGTTCATCGACGGCGCGCAGCGGTTCTGCCGGACGACGCACGATGCGACTGATCGCGCAGGCCCCTCAGAAGCACGCCGCCGCCTGCATTGCGGCACTCCACGGCGCGGCACTCCACGGCCGGAGTGGGCTCTGCCTTGACTCGCCCCGCAAACACCAGCATGTGACCAAACCATGGCCGACGACAAACGCCTGATCGGGGGGGGCAAGCGCGAGGCGGACGACGCGGAGCCGTCGCTGCGCCCGCAGCGGCTGGCCGAGTT
>DATMZP010000769.1:0-4163 GCA_035573595.1 Hyphomicrobiaceae bacterium | reverse complement strand
GAGGCCGAGTTCTTCATCTTCGACGACGTGCGCTACACCTGCGATCCCTACAATATGAGCTACCGGCTCGACAGCGCGGAATTGCCCTCCAACAGCGGCACCGACTACGAGATGGGCAACCTCGCCCACCGTCCGCGCATCAAGGGCGGCTACTTCCCGGTGCCGCCGGTCGACAGCGCGCAGGACATCCGCTCGGAAATGCTCTCGGTGATGGCCGAGATGGGCGTCGTGGTCGAGAAGCATCACCACGAGGTGGCCTCCGCCCAGCACGAACTCGGCATCAAGTTCGGACCCATGGTCACGCTTGCCGACCACATGCAGATCTACAAGTACGTGATCCACCAAGTGGCACAGGCCTACGGCAAGACCGCGACGTTCATGCCCAAGCCCGTGTACGGCGACAACGGCTCGGGCATGCACTGCCATCAGTCGATCTGGAAAGGTTCGACGCCGGTGTTCGCTGGCAACAAGTACGCCGACCTGTCGGACACCTGCCTCAACTACATCGGCGGCATCCTCAAGCACGCCAAGACCATCAACGCCTTCACCAACCCGACCACCAACTCCTACAAGCGTCTGGTGCCGGGCTACGAGGCGCCGGTGCTGCTCGCCTACTCCGCGCGCAACCGTTCCGCCTCCTGCCGCATCCCCGTGGTGTCGAGCCCGAAGGCCAAGCGCGTCGAGGTGCGCTTCCCCGACCCCGCCGCCAACCCCTATCTGGGCTTTGCCGCCATGCTGATGGCCGGGCTCGACGGCATCCAGAACAAGATCTCCCCAGGCGAGGCGATGGACAAGAACCTCTACGACCTGCCGCCGGCGGAGCTCAAGGAGATCCCCACGGTGTGCGGCAGCCTTCGTGAGGCTCTCACAAATCTCGACAAGAACCGCGAGTTCCTGAAGAAGGGCGGCGTCTTCACCGACGACATGATCGACGCCTACATCGAGCTGAAGATGGCCGAGGTGGCCCGCTTCGAGATGACCCCGCACCCGGTCGAGTTCGACATGTACTACTCGGTCTGACGGCCGGGCTGACTCAGCGACTGCCGAAGGGCGGCGTCCACAGGGCGCCGCCCTTTCCTTTGTGCGCTGTCCCGCCAGGCTCGGGACGCCGGCGACGCGGGACCATTTGCAGCCGGCAATTGCCCCCGATCTCCCGCTTCGGCCGCGCTTGTAGGCATCCACGACCCCGTCTACACAAGGCACCGCGGCGGTGCCGTGCCGCTCCGGGCGCGGGCACCGCTTCGCGCCGAAGGTCTCCGAAGTCGAGGGTCCCCCGTTGGCATCTCACGAAGCTCAAGCTCCGGCTTGGCCGGCCGAGGCGGAGCGGCTCCGGGTCGCTTATCTCGACCTGATGCGCGACAGCCTGATCGGACGGCTGAACGAGGACCCGGCGCTGCCGGCCAGCAAGGTCGAGGGCTACAAGGACGATTTTCGCGAGCAGGGCTGGGACTGGCCGTCCAAGGCGCCGTCGATGGTCGGCGCCAGACGGATGCAGAACGTCCGCAGCGAATGCGAGCGCGTGCTGAGCGAGGGGGTGCCGGGCGATTTCCTGGAAGCGGGAGTGTGGCGCGGCGGCGCCTGCATCATGATGCGCGCGGTGCTCAAGGCCTACGGCATCGCCGATCGCCGCGTGCTGGCCGCCGATTCGTTTGCGGGCTTTCCAAGCCCGGTGGAGGGCACCCCCGATGCCGGATTCGAGCTCGTCGGCCACCCGGACTTCGCCGTGCCGCTGCATGAGGTCAAGGCGGCGTTCGCCCGCTATCGGCTGCTCGACGAGCAGGTCGTGTTTCTGGAGGGCCTCTTCAAGGATACGCTGCCCAATGCCCCTGTGACGGCGCTTGCCGTCCTGCGGCTCGACGGCGACATGTACGAGAGCACGCGCGATGGCCTCGTCAGCCTCTACCACAAGCTCTCGCCAGGCGGCACGCTGATCCTCGACGACTACTTCCTGTTCGAGTCGCAGCGTCGGGCCGTCGATGAGTTCCGCGCGGCCCAAGCCATTGCCGACCCGATCGTGCAGATCGACCACTTCGGCGGCTATTGGATCAAGTCCGCGTAGTCGACGGCGTCGCGCGCCGGGGCGTGCCTCGGCGTGTCGGTCGGCTTGAGGCCGGGAGTCCCACGCCCGGCCGCTCCACTCGCGCGAGACGCCCGCCAGTGCCGTCAATCGCTCGCGGCGGGTGTGGCATCGCTGAGCCCTGCCTGGGGACAAAAGCGCGACGCGAGGGAAATGCAAGGCACCGCTTCGGCTGCGCCCCCGGGGGTGGCAAGAGCCATGTCCCCCAGAAGCTCGGGTCCGCCAAAGCTTGGGCTGAACGGCTAGTTCCGGGTTTTACCCGATAGACGATCCCGAGGCCCGCAGGCCATGTTGTGGCGGAAGCTCGGGATTGGGGATTCTCATGCAGCCGCGCCAGATCGTTCGGACTACGTCCTTCGGGCCTGACGAGCTAAGGGTAATCTACAAGGCGTACGACGACGCCTGGAGCGAGATCGCCCCGAAGATAGGCACTGATCCAGTCTCCCTTGAGACGGCTCGGATGGCTCTCGCCACGACCGTGCTCACGCTCGCCACAACGGACGCGCTTGCCGCCGGTGGATTGCGAGCCATCGCCGTGATGATGTTCTGCGCCAAATACCGAATTGAAGCCGATCGTGCCGGCTAGGCGCGCATCGGCTGTTCTGGTGGCTGTTGTTTTCCCCTCGCTGCATGGGAGCTACTGCGGGCGCGCTGGGTGGACACGTTCTTCGGGTGGCCGCGGACAGTCTCCTCGCCGATGTCGACAGAGGCATTTCAACGCACGTCACTGTGCGGGATCGTGGCTCCGCTGCGGTGCGCCTATATATCGGCAGTAATTCTTGCCTCGGCGGCTTCGGTGCGCGCCATAGGGGGATCGGTCCTCATGCCAATTGAGCGACAGGAACTCGGCAGCGTGCGTCCGCAGCGAGATTGGACGCGGGCCATTCTGAACGGCTTGCGGCAGCGTTGCCCGGGGTGCGGAGTGGGGCGGCTGTTCGGGCGCTATCTCAAGGTGAACGAGGCGTGCCCCGCCTGCGGCGAAGCCCTGCACCACCACCGTGCGGACGACGCACCGCCTTACTTCACCATCATGGTGGTTGGCCACGTCGTCGTGGGGGCCATCCTGCCCGTCGAGCGGGCCTTCATGCCGCCCTTGTGGCTGCATGCGGTGGTGTGGCTGCCGCTGGCCCTGGCGATGTCGCTCTGGCTCCTGCCCCGCATCAAGGGCGGGATCGTCGGATTGCAGTGGGCCCTCTACATGCACGGGTTCGGAGAAGTCACCCGCGGCGCCGTGGCGCCGCAATCCTCCACGCAATGCTGAAGCTATCTCTCCACCTCGCAGGGCCGGCAGGCGACGGGCTGCGGCTCGTCGCGTAGGCGTGCTGCACGTGAGCCGCCTCCGCCGTTCAGGCGCAGACTACTTGGTGAGGCTGTTGAGGGCACCGGAGAACAGCCCGGGGCAGGGTCCGTACGGGCTGCGGTTTGTCGCCGCGCTGGCGTCGAAGGCCTTGTCCTTCCACTGGATCTCGCCGCGGCAGTAGGCCAGATGCAGGCGCTCGCGCTCCTTGGCCGCGGCCTGCTTCTTCAGCTCCGGATCGTTGAGGGCGGCAATATCGTCGCCGCCCGTCTTGCCCGAGCCGGGCTCCGGCAGCCGGGTCACGCTGGGCGGCACCACCAAGGGGGCACGCTCGGCCATCTTGGGATCGCGGCGGTTCTCGTCGAGCGCCGAGCCGCTGATGCCGATCCAGTCGAACACTTTGCCTTCGAGCGCGAGGCTGTCGCAGCCGGCCAGGGCGAGCACAGCAACGCCGAACGCCGCGTAGGCCAGGACAGTCCGGTTTGGGTGCAGCGTAAGCATTGGCGTCATCCCCCGAGTCCACGCCTTCTCAATGGCTTAGAGCGACTTTGCGGCGCGATTGCGACTCAAGCCCAAGGAATCGTACAGAAGACCGCCGACCCCGGCAACTATGGCCGCGTCGGCGATGTTGAACACGTACCAGTAGAAGCCGAAGGCGTGCAGCTGGATGTAGTCGGCCACACCGCCGAGCACCAGCCGGTCGATGGCGTTGCCGACGGCACCGCCCATGATCAGCCCGACGCTCACCGCCGCCAGCCTGGACGAGATGCCGCGGGCGAGCCAGACGGC
>DATMZP010000768.1:0-2112 GCA_035573595.1 Hyphomicrobiaceae bacterium | reverse complement strand
GGCACCACCGTCGCTGCGCTCCACACCCCCACCCCCGACCCCTCCCCGCAAGGGGGAGGGGAGGCCATGCGTTGCGCTCCGGGGACCATAGGTTTTGGCGGCGGGGATAGGGGTCGGGCTTCATGATGTATGTGGGCGGATGATGACGGTGGGCGGACGATGTGCTCTCCTGTGCCTGCCCCGGAGATGAGAAGCGCGGTGTCCTGGAGCCGCAGCTCAGCACAGGAGCCGGGGGCGGCAGTCCGGATACCTCGCCTGGCTGGCGGCCAGACCAGCCGAGCGTCAGCGCGGGGTCCGGATGCAGCGAAGTCGCGTAACGACAAGTCTCTTCGGCTGGTGCCCTGATCGAGCAAGCGCCGAAGAGACCCGGAACACGACCGAGCAGGGCGTTCACGCGCTCAGCAGCCGGCAGTAGAGGTCACAGATCAATCGGGCGCAGCCCGAACGCCCTGCTTCTCCTCCCAACCCTCGAGCGGAAATCCCGCTGCGAGGCAAGATGTGTTACTAGAGCGAGATCGTTCCTGATGGAAGCACTGGGGCTTCCATCCAGGAACGTGAATCTCGCTCTAAACTATAGAAGTAGAGCAGGATTCACGCTTCAGCCTCGACGTTGCATTCGAGGTGATGTGATTCCATCTGAAGCGATCCTGCTCTAGTCTCGGCCTATGCGACATGCCATCAAAGACGCGCTCAAGATAGCCCTGGCCCAGCTCAATCCCGTGGTGGGCGATCTGCCCGGCAATGCCGGCAAGTTGCGCAAGGCCCGCGCCGAAGCCGCCGCGCTCGGTGCCGATCTCGTGGTCTATCCCGAGCTGTTCATCACCGGCTATCCGCCTGAGGACCTCGTGCGCAAGCCGGCCTTTGCGGCGGCGGCGCGGGTGGCAATCGAAACCCTGGCGGCCGAGACCGGGGATGGAGGTCCGGGCGTCATGGTCGGCACCATCTGGGCCGAGGACGGCAAGCTCTACAACTCGGTGGCGCTGCTGGACGGGGGGCGTATCGAGGCGGTGCGCCACAAGGTCGACCTGCCCAACTACGGCGTGTTCGACGAGAAGCGCGTGTTCGACCAGGGGCCCATGCCGGGGCCGGTCAGCTTCCGCGGCGTGCGCATCGGTGTGCCGATCTGCGAGGACATCTGGAAGGAGGAGGTGTGCGAGTGCCTGCAGGAGACGGGCTCGGAGATGCTGATCTCGCCCAATGGCTCGCCGTTCGACTGGCCCAAGCCCGATCAGCGCATGAACGTGGCGGTGGCGCGCGTGAAGGAGACCTCCCTCCCGCTGCTCTACGTCAACCAGGTGGGCGGCCAGGACGAACTGGTGTTCGACGGCGCCTCCTTCGTGCTCAACGCCGATGCCGGCCTCGCCGCCCAGCTGCCGGCCTGGGAGGAGGCCGTCCGCGTCGTGGAGATGCGGCGCACGGGGGCCGGCTGGCGCTGCGAGCCGGCCGAGCGCTGCGTTCTCGAAGAGCTCGATGCGGCCGCCTACCAGGCCTGCGTGCTGGGTCTGAGAGACTACGTCGACAAGAACGGCTTCCCCGGCGTCGTCATGGGGCTGTCGGGCGGCATCGACTCGGCGCTCGTCGCCGCCATGTCGGTGGATGCGCTGGGCCCTGAGCGCGTGCATTGCGTGATGCTGCCCTACCGCTACACCTCCAACGAGAGCCTCAGCGACGCCGCCGACTGCGCCAAGGCGCTGGGTGTGCGCTACGACATCGTGCCGATCGCCCCGGCGGTCGAGGGCTTCCTGGCCATGCTGGATAAGATGTTCGCCGGCCGCTCTGCTGACGTCACCGAGGAGAACGTGCAGAGCCGCGTGCGCGGCACGGCGCTGATGGCCGTCTCCAACAAGTTCGGCGGCATGGTGATGACGACCGGCAACAAGAGCGAGATGTCGGTGGGCTACGCCACGCTCTACGGCGACATGAACGGCGGCTTCAATCCGATCAAGGACCTCTACAAGCTGGAGGTCTACCGCCTCGCCCGCTGGCGCAACGCGCACGTGCCCAGGGGCGGCAAGGGGCCGGCCGGCGTGGTGATCCCCGAGAACATCATCATCAGGCCGCCGACCGCGGAGCTGCGCGAGAACCAGACCGACCAGGACTCGCTTCCGCCCT
>DATMZP010000767.1:0-2256 GCA_035573595.1 Hyphomicrobiaceae bacterium | reverse complement strand
ACGAGGAGCTGACGAAGCGCGCGGACTTGCCGACCTTGGTGCGTCAGTTGCAGAGTGGGGCTGCCGACTCCCTTTCCGCACGCAGCGCCGATCCTGCCACGCGCTCCGGCAGCACGGGAAGAGGGGTGGCGTGAGAGCTGCCGCTTGCTCCAGCGCGGATGAGACACGAAACGTCTCCATCCTCGCGGCGGCCGATCCGCCCGAGGCGATAGAAGGAGGAGCAGGGCGTCCAGGCTCGCGCCCGTTGGCCTCTGACCTTAGCGCGCGGGGCGCGAAGAACGCCCTGCTCGGCCGCCTCCGACGGCCGCCCGACGCTTGGCCAGCCTGGCCACCATGCCGTGCGGGGTATCGGAGAACGGCTTCGCCCCAGCCCGCACCCCCTTGTCCTCGAGCGTGCGTCGAGGGAGTCCCCGGCTCCTTCCCCGCCAAGTCCGGGGTCGGAATTCCGAGGCACCGGCGCTCGGATGGTCTGTCCGCCATGCCGGGCGAGGTATCGGACTGCGGCCCCCGGCTCCTAGTTGAGAAGCGGCCCTAGGCGACCGCCGGTCTCATCTCCGAGGTGCGCACATCATGCCACGCGCGGGTGGGCGAGGTCATCCTCCGCCTGCATACATAATGAGCTGCGATTTACTGTCCCCTCGATCCGGGATGCGGTTAGACTCCGAGGGGTTGGCTGTCGGCCGTAGGCTGGGTTAGGCCCGAAGCGCCCGTGACCCAGCATGCCAGGGCGAGAACGTAGCGTTACGCCGCTTCGCGGCTGATGCAATTGTGCACGCCGACCGGTCAGGGCGACGCGCCCAGCCGCTTTAGGCCCTCCCGGCTGCCCGAGAGCCTCGGCTCGATCGCGAGCGCGCGGCGGAAGGCGGCGATGGCGTCCTCGCGGCGGCCGAGAGCCTCCAGGATGTGGGCGCGCGTGTCGAGCGCCTGGGCCGCGTCCGGCTTGAGCTTCAAGGCGGCGTCCGTGTCGGCGAGGGCCTCGGCCGGCCGGCCCGATTTGAGCAGCGCCCAGGCGCGGCCCTGGAACGCATCCCAGCGCGCGGGGTCGATCTCGATCGCCCGGGTGTAGTCGGCGAAGCTGTGCGCGTGGTCGCCCTTCTGCAGATACTCGTAGGCGCGGTTGAGATGGGACACGGCATCGCCGGGGTCCTGCGCAATGGCTGCGCTACAGGCGCGGATGGCCTCCTCGCCGCTCTTGGCAAAGCAGTCGGCCCGCGCATCGGCACGCGCCGGGGTGGCGGCGGGCGCCGCAAGCATCGGGAGCGCCATGAAGGGCGCCATGAGGAGCGCGGCGAGCCTTGACATCGGGAACCCCGCAGCCTGTCAATGCGCGGCGACCATACCCGCTGCGGAGGCGGCGGAGCAACAGCAGGCGAAGCGAGGCCCCATGCCCAAACCGATCGATCAGCGCAAGGCCCCGCCCGAGGTGCGCGCCGTGTTCGACGACATCAAGAGAACGCGCAACGTCCCCGAGGTGAACAACTTCTGGAAGTACCTGGCGCGGGACCCCGCCTTGCTGGAGCGCACCTGGTCGAGCGTCAAAGCCACCATGGCGCCGGGCGCGCTCGACCCGCTGGTGAAGGAGATGATCTATCTCGCGGTGAGCGTCACCAACGGCTGCCAGTACTGCATCGCCAGCCACACCGCCGCCGCCCGCAAGGCCGGCATGACGGAGGCCATGTTCGGCGAGGTGATGGCCGTGGTCGGCATGGCCAACGAGACCAATCGGCTGGCGAACGGCTACCGGGTGCCGGTGGATGCGGCATTCGAGGATTGAGGTTCCACCCGTTATCCTGATCCACCCGTCATCCCGGCCGGAGCGGTGCGAGCCGCAGGCGAGCGACGCTCCGAGCCGGGACCTCATGGGGTGCACGGCTCATGGCCCAAGGTCCCGGATAGCCTTGCCTCCGGCTCGGCTTCCGGGATGCGGGTGCGAAGCTTCTACAGCAGCCCCGGGAAGCCGCCGCCGTCGAGCAGGAGGTTCTGCCCCGTAATGAAGCCGGCGTGTTGCGAGCACAGGAACGCCACCACGGCACCGAATTCCGCCGTGGTGCCGAAGCGGCCCGCCGGAATCACGGCCTTGCGCTCGGTGTCGATGGTGGCCGCCGCTACGCCGCGGGCATCCGCCACCCTCTGGTTGACCGAGCGCAGCCGGTCGGTGTCGAACGGTCCCGGCAGCACGCCATTGATGGTGACGTTGCGGCCCGCCGTCTTGCGCGCCAGCACCGCCACGGCGCCGGTGAGGCCGACGCGCGCGCC
>DATMZP010000766.1:0-5552 GCA_035573595.1 Hyphomicrobiaceae bacterium | reverse complement strand
AACGGCTGCGGTCCTTTCCTTGGCCTCTCCGAACGTCGTCGAAGCTCCGGACCGGAGGGTCTGTTCCTCGTCGGGGGCACCAGCGGTGATCTCGCGGCGCAAGGCGGGCGCCCTCGAGGCCTGCGCCGCCGCAGGCGGCGGAGCATAGGCCAGGACCCTGTCGCTCTCGAAGTCGATCGTCATGGGCGGGAGGAGCGGCGCGGCGGTGCCGGCCGTGGGCCGCGCGGTCGACAGCGCCAGGACGACGTTGTCCCACACCTCGCCGGTGCGCTGCTTGATGGCGGCGCGGCGGACCAGCTGCAGCTTGGGGGCCTCCGCCTTGGTGCCGACGCCGAGACGGGCATCGTAGAACGGCGTCCACGAGGCGTTGCGCACCTGGTAGCGGATCGTCATGTCGGCTTCGAGCGCGTCCTCCGCCGCGAGCGCCACCTTCACCTCGGTGCGGGCCAACTGCCCCGGCGCCAGCGACGCGAGCTTGCCCTCCAGGTCCTTGATCTGGCGGTCCACCTCGCGGACCTTGATGTCCGTATCCAGGATCGCCTTCTGCGCCTCGGCCGTGCGCTTGCCGATCAGCTCGAACAGCTGGCCCCAGTCGGGCTGCGCCGCCGGCGCAGCGTTGGCGGGCACCGGGGTGCCGGGCAGCTTGGTGAGGTTCTCGATCAGACGCTTCTGCGTCTCGGCGGCCTGGATCGCGGCCTGCAGGGCGGACCTCTCGTCCTTCAGCCTCTCGATGGCGTCCTCGATGCGCCGACGCTCGGTGGCGGCCACGGCATCGTCGCCGCGCGGCACCGACAGGCTGCGCGTGTCCACCGAGCCGATCTCCAGCCCCGCCGTGGCCTTGCCCTCCACCCGGATCGAGGCCGCGACTGCCTCGGACGGGAGATCCGTAAACAGCAACGTGTGCGCGCCCTTCTCCAGCTTCACGCGGGCCGTCCGGGTGATCTCGGCGCCGGAGGGGTAGACGGTGACGGCATCGATGCGGGAGGTGCCCCTGACGTCGGCGGCTGCGGCGGCGCCGGCCAGGGCAAGCGAGAGCGGCAGGGCAATGAACAAACGCATGGCGCATCCTCCAATAATGTGCAAGCGGGGCCAGACCGCTCGCGCACAAGGCGGAGTTTTTTTATCGGGTGCTCGGAGGCGAGGGGTCTGACCTCGTTTTCGGCAGGAGGGTAGGCGTGTTCGTGTCGTCACTATGACGGCAGGCCGGCGGACGGCCGAGCTTACCGCATTGTAATGGCGAGGCCTGCCTCCCACGTAGACGGCAGGGATGGCTTGCCCGTCACATGGGCGCTTATGCGGATGGCAAGCGTGCGGGAAACGCCTCACCGGGCACTAAATAACGCCGACAACCTGTACTAAATTAACCAGCGCGCTTATGTAGCGGCGACAGGGGTCAGACCCCTCGCCGCAACCTAAGGTGTGAAGGCCTGACGTCCGCGACGAGGGGTCTGGCCCCTTGCGCCGGACTTGGCCCCTGCGCCGGACTTGGCCCCGTGCGCTTCCGACCGTAAGACTCAACCCCACCGACTTGGACATGTCGCGACAACCCAAGAACGAAGCCTTCGCCCGCACCTCCTTCCTGCAGGGGGCCAACGCCGCCTACATCGAGGAGATGCAGGCGCAATACGAACGCAACCCCGGATCGGTCAGCGACGAGTGGCGGCACTTCTTCGCGAGCCTGCAGGAGGAGCGGCGGGGCGCAGATGGCCCATATGGAGACCATGGGGGGCCGTCCTGGGCGAGGCCCCTGGAGCAGGTCGCGGAAGGCGACCGCGAGCTCCTGGGCGCCCTGACAGGCGACTACGGCGAAGCCGAGCGCCGCATCCGCGGCCAGCTCCGAGCCAGGGCTGCGGCCAGCGGTTTCGACCTGAGCCCGGCGGCCTCCCTGCGCGCCACCCAGGACAGCATCCGCGCGCTCATGTTGATCCGCGCCTACCGCGCCATGGGCCACCTGGCGGCCGACCTCGATCCCCTCGGCATCGCCGAGCGCAAGAAGCACCGGGAGTTGCGCCCCGACTTCTACGGCTTCACGGAAGCCGACCTCGACCGGCCGATATTCATCGACAAGGTGCTGGGGCTGGAGACGGCCACGATCCGCGAGATCGTCAAGATCCTGCGCCGCACCTACTGCCAGCACATCGGCGTCGAGTTCATGCACATCACGAACCCGGCGCAGAAGTCGTGGATCCAGGAGCGCATCGAGGGCCGCGACAAGGACATCGCCTTCACCGTCGAGGGCAAGCGCGCCATCCTCAACAAGCTGATCGAAGCCGAGACCTTCGAGAAGTTTGCCGACGTGAAATACACCGGCACCAAGCGTTTCGGCCTTGACGGCGCCGAGGCGATGATCCCGGCGCTGGAGCAGATCATCAAGCGCGGCGGCCAGCTCGGCATCAAGGAGATCGTGATCGGCATGGCGCACCGCGGGCGCCTCAACGTGCTGGGCAACGTCATGGCCAAGCCGCACCGCGCCATCTTCAACGAGTTCAGGGGTGGCTCGTTCAAGCCTGACGACGTGGAAGGCTCGGGCGACGTGAAGTACCACCTCGGCGCCTCGTCCGACCGTTCCTTCGACGGCAACGACGTGCACCTGTCGCTCACGGCCAATCCATCGCACCTGGAGATCGTCGATCCGGTGGTGCTGGGCAAGGTGCGCGCCAAGCAGGACCAGCACGGCTGCAAGCCGGGTGAGCGCACGCCGGTGCTGCCGCTGCTGATCCACGGCGACGCCGCCTTCGCCGGCCAGGGCGTGGTGGCGGAATGCTTCGGCCTCTCCGGCCTCAAGGGCCACCGCACCGGCGGCTCGATCCATTTCATCATCAACAACCAGATCGGCTTCACCACCAGCCCGCGCTACTCGCGCTCCTCGCCCTATTGCTCGGACGTCGCCAAGATGGTGGAGGCGCCGATCTTCCACGTGAACGGCGACGATCCCGAGGCCGTGGTGCACGTGGCCAAGATCGCCACCGAGTTCCGCCAGCGCTTCCAGAAGCCGGTGGTGATCGACATGTTCTGCTACCGCCGCTTCGGCCACAACGAAGCCGACGAGCCGGCATTCACCCAGCCGCTCATGTACCGCGCCATCCGCAGCCATCCGACCGCGGTCGAGGTCTACGGCAAGCGCCTCGTCGAGGAGGGCGTGATCGCCGAGCCGGACATCGACGGCATGAAGGCGCGGTTCCGCGCCCATCTGGATGCAGAGCTCGCCGTATCCGACAGCTACCGGCCCAACAAGGCCGACTGGCTGGACGGCCGCTGGGCGAAGATGGGCCTGGCCGAGGGGGACGAGCGCCGCGGCACCACCGGCGTGGCGGTCGATACCCTCAAGGAGATCGGGCGGCGCCTCACCACCATCCCGCAAGACTTCAAGGCCCACCGCACCATCGAGCGCCTGCTGCAGCGCCGGCGCGAGATGGTGGAAAGCGGCACCGGCCTCGACTGGGCCATGGCCGAGCACCTGGCATTCGCCACCCTGCTGAAGGAGGGCTATCCCGTGCGCCTGTCCGGCCAGGACAGCGAGCGCGGCACCTTCTCCCAGCGCCATGCGGTGCTGACCGACCAGGAGACGGAGCGGCACTACACGCCGCTGAAGTACGTCTCACCCGACCAGGCCCGCTTCGAGGTGATCAACTCGATGCTGTCGGAGGAGGCGGTGCTGGCGTTCGAGTACGGCTACACCCTGGCCGAGCCCGATGCGCTCGTGATGTGGGAGGCGCAGTTCGGCGACTTCGCCAACGGTGCCCAGGTGTTGTTCGACCAGTTCATCTCCTCGGGCGAGCGCAAGTGGCTGCGGATGTCGGGTCTGGTCTGCCTGCTGCCGCACGGCTACGAGGGGCAGGGGCCGGAGCATTCCTCCGCGCGGCTCGAGCGCTTCCTCCAGATGAGTGCCGAGGACAACTGGCAGGTCGCCAACTGCACCACGCCTGCCAACTACTTCCACATCCTGCGCCGGCAGCTGCACCGCAACTTCCGCAAGCCGCTGGTGCTGATGACGCCCAAGTCGCTGCTCAGGCACAAGCGGGTGGTGTCGGATTTGACCGAGCTGGGGCCCGGCACCACCTTCCATCGCGTGCTGTGGGACGACGCGCAGGCCCGCAGGGGCGAGAAGATCGCGCTTGTGCCCGACGCGGAGATCCGCCGCGTGGTGCTGTGCTCCGGCAAGGTTTACTACGACCTGTACGAGGCGCGCGAGGCCGCGGGCATCAACGATGTCTATCTGATGCGCGTCGAGCAGCTCTATCCGTTCCCCGGCAAGGCGCTGGTATCGGAGCTGTCACGCTTCCCCAACGCCGAGCTGGTATGGGCGCAGGAGGAGCCGATGAACATGGGCGCCTGGAACTACATCGAGCCCAACCTGGAATGGATGCTGCAGCACACGCCGATCGCCAAGACCCGGGCGCGGTACGTGGGGCGCAAGCCCGCAGCGGCGACGGCCACCGGGCAGGCCAGCAAGCACAGCCAGGAGCAGAAGACGCTCGTCGAGCAGGCGCTGGCCGTCTGAAAGGATGGGGCCTGAGAGGGTGAGAGACAGGGATGACCATCGAGATCAAGGTGCCGGCGCTCGGCGAGTCCATCACGGAGGCCACGGTCGGCCAGTGGTTCAAGAAGCCCGGCGACGCCGTCAAGGTTGACGAGCCGCTGGTCGAGCTTGAGACCGAGAAGGTAACGGTGGAGGTGCCGGCGCCGGCGGCCGGCGTGCTCGCCGACATCAAAGTGGCCCAGGGCACCACCGTCGGCATCGGCTCGGTGCTGGGCTCGATCAGCGAGGGGGCCGCCGCCGCAGCCCAGCCTGCAGCGCCTCAGCCGGCCGCCGCGCCGCCACCACCCAAGGCCCCCGAAGCCGCCCCGCCCAAGCCCGCTCCGGCCGCAGCCGTGGCCTCTACGGGCAACGGAGGCATGCCCCCGTCCCCCGCGGCACGGCGCGTGATGGAGGAGCGGGGGCTTGCCGAGGCCGACGTGCAGGGCTCCGGCCGGCGCGGGCAGATCCTCAAAGAAGATGCGCTTGCCGCTTCTGCCGGGGCCGCGGCCCAGCCCGCCGTGTCCCGTCCCGCTGAGGCTCCCCCCACGCGTGCGCCGCTGGCCACGCCGCCTGTGCCGGTGACGCAGCTGCGCGCACCGTCGGCGCCCAACGATGCGGCCCGCGAGGAGCGCGTGCGCATGACGCGCCTGCGCCAGACCATCGCCCGCCGCCTCAAGGACGCGCAGAACACGGCCGCCATGCTCACCACGTTCAACGACGTGGACATGAGCGTCATCATGAAGCTGCGGTCCGAGTACAAGGACCTGTTCGAGAAGCGCCACCATGTGCGGCTGGGCTTCATGGGCTTCTTCGTCAAGGCCTGCATCCAGGCGCTGCGCGAGGTGCCGGCCGTGAACGCCGAGATCGACGGCGACGACATCGTCTACAAGAACTACTACCACATCGGCGTGGCGGTCAGCACCGACCGCGGCCTCGTTGTGCCTGTTGTGAGAGAGGCCGACCGCATGTCGCTGGCCGAGATCGAGATCGCCATCGCCGACTTCGGCCGCCGCGCGCGCGACGGCAAGCTCTC
>DATMZP010000765.1:0-2654 GCA_035573595.1 Hyphomicrobiaceae bacterium | reverse complement strand
GCAGGTTCTGAATGGTCTTCTCGTGGATGTCGGCGGCGTCGGCCAGCTCGGCCTGAGTCATCTTCTTCTCGATCATCGCCGTCTTGATGAGCGAGAGCGCCATGGAATCCTTGAGGGAATGCTTGCCGTCCATGCGCATGGTGCGCCGATGTCGCGAAAATGGTGACCGAGTGCCTTGAGCCTAGCCGAAAGCGCAAGCGGGCGGGAGGGGCAACGGTCCACGCAGGAGACTGACCGAGGCTGCCCCCTCGCGGTGTCAGCGCGACAGGGCGACCGCCCCCCACAGGAGGATCACCCCGGCGCCTGCCAGCAGCAGGTCCATAAGCAAGCGGAACTGCTCGGCGTCGAGACGCAGGACGAAGCCCTTGGCCATGCGGGACCCCGCCATCAGCGAGGCCCCTACGATTAGCCCGCGCACCACCGTCTCGGGCGGCAGGGCGTCGAAGCGCTGGAACACCACCGCCTTGGTGAGGCCGATGGCCATGGAGCCCAGAGCCTCGGTCGCCAGATAGGCGCCCTTGACCAGCCCGTAGGCCAGGAAGAACGGGGTGTTGATCGGGCCGGTAGATGCAACCATGCCGGACAGGAATCCGATGCCGGCCCCCACCAGCGTCAGGTGCCACGCCTTGGTCCGCAGGCCACGCGCCTGCAGCCAGCGGCGGGCGGGGACCATCAGGATGAACATGGCGCCCAGGATGCTCTCCACCACCCGTGGGTCGAGGATGAGCAGCGTGCGCGCACCCAGCCCGGCGGCCGGCACGGCGGTGACGCAGTAGTACGCGTTGGCGCGCCAGTCCACCTCGCGCCACCACACCAGCACGCGCGCGAGATTGGCCATCAGTGCCGCAATGGCCATGATCGGCACCGCCTCGTGCGGACCGAAGCTGAGCATGAGCGCCGGCATCAGCATGATCGAGGCGCCGAACCCGACGATGCCGGAGAGCGTGCCCGCGACCAGCCCAAGCCCCAGCACTGCCAGCCAGATCATGGGCGACGCTCGCGTCGGCAGAGGGGGACTGGGAGCCGCATTTTATCGTCCTTCGCTGGAGCCCCTGGAACCCGATGGGGCCCCATGCGTTGTAATTAGCTCTTAGTTTGCCCTGCGCGCACCAGAGGGGGTTATTTTTGCATACAACGCTGACGGGCGCCGACGCCGAGTTGCGCGCGCTCCTCCAAGCCCTGAACGGCCTGAACGACGGCGATGGCTCTGTGCGGTTGCCAGAGGACTGGACCGGCACCGTGGGCGAGGTTGCCAGAATTTTCAATCGGATGATGGCCAGGGAGCGGGCGGCCAACGGCGGCCGGGCGCGTCGCAGGGCCTATCCGCGGCTGGGACGCAGCGGGGCGGCGCTGAGCACCGATCAGACCCTGGTGCTGCTCAATGCGCTCCTGGCGGTGAGGCGGGGCGACGACAAGGCGAGGTTGCCGCTCGACTGGCCGGACTTGGCGGGCAAGGTCGCCGATGCCTTCAACGACCTGGTGGAGCTGAACGCCCGCAAGCGCCTGGAGCTGGCTCGGCTGAGCCGGGTGGTCGGCAAGGAGGGCAAGCTCAAGGAGCGCGCCTCGCTGGGCGACGTCACCGGCTTCTGGCGCGACTCCGTCGAGTCCATCAACTCGCTGATCGAGGACCTGGTGCATCCCTCCAGCGAGGTGGCCCGCGTGATCGGCGCGGTGGCCCAGGGCGACCTTTCCAAGAGCATGGCCCTGGAAGTGGACGGACGGCCCGTGGAAGGCGAGTTCCTCCGCACCGCCCGCACCATCAACACCATGGTGGACCAGCTGCGCTCGTTCGCCGCCGAGGTGACGCGCGTGGCCCGCGAGGTCGGCACCGAAGGCAAGCTCGGCGGCCAGGCCGACGTGCGCGGAGTCTCCGGCACCTGGCGCGACCTTACCGACAGCGTGAACTCCATGGCCGGCAACCTGACGGCCCAGGTGCGCAACATTGCCGAGGTGACGACGGCGGTTGCCAAGGGCGACCTGTCGAAGAAGATCACAGTGGACGTGAAGGGCGAGCTGCTGGAGCTGAAGAACACCATCAACACCATGGTGGACCAGCTGCGCTCGTTCGCCGCCGAGGTGACGCGCGTCGCGCGCGAGGTTGGCACCGAGGGCAAGCTCGGCGGCCAGGCCGACGTGCAGGGCGTGTCGGGCACCTGGAAGGACCTGACCGAGAGCGTCAACTCCATGGCCGGCAACCTGACCGACCAGGTGCGCAACATCGCCGACGTGACGACCGCGGTGGCGCGCGGCGACCTGTCCAAGAAGATCACGGTGGATGTGAAGGGCGAGCTGCTGGAGCTGAAGAACACCATCAACACGATGGTGGACCAGCTCGGTGCCTTCGCCTCCGAGGTGACGCGCGTGGCGCGCGAGGTGGGCACCGAAGGCGAGCTCGGCGGCCAGGCCGCGGTGCCCGGAGTCGCCGGCACCTGGAAGGACCTCACCGACAGCGTGAACTCCATGGCCGGCAACCTGACGGCCCAGGTGCGCAACATCGCCGACGTGACCACCGCGGTCGCCACGGGGGACCTCTCGCGCAAGATCACCGTCGATGTGAAAGGCGAGATCCTGGAGCTGAAGAACACCATCAACACGATGGTGGACCAGCTTGGCGCGTTCGCCTCCGAGGTGACGCGGGTGGCGCGCGAGGTGGG
>DATMZP010000764.1:0-3253 GCA_035573595.1 Hyphomicrobiaceae bacterium | reverse complement strand
GCGAGCTGCGCGTGGTCCGCAATCCGCGCCTGATCGAGGCCCACGAGCAGCTGGTGCTGGGCGCCCGCGCCTGCTGGACGGGCGACACCATGCGCCGCGACCCCGCCATCTGCGATGCCTACGAGAGCTTCGTCGAGGACGCGCCCGAGCTGGCCGCCGCCGCACGCCTCACCTTCGAGCGCCTGTGGGCCGCCAGCGAGCCGCTCACGGCCCTGCCGCCTGTGGCTGCCGCCCAGCGTACCCCGAAGGCCATCGGCCTCCGCACGGTCGTGCTGGGCCGATCCTAGCCCGTCACGCTTTCGCATCCCGCGCGGGTCACGACCCGACAGTCATCGCGCGGAGCCTGCCGCCGCCGCGGCAGCCGCCCGTCATCGCGGGCAGAACCAGCCAGCCGCCGCCGGCGTAAAGCCGGCGCACGAACCCTGCGTGCTGGCCCTGGACGAGGATATAGCCGGCGCCAGCATCGACCAGACGGGCGTCGGCGTGCACCAGGGCCGACAGGGCGGACGACGGCGGCGCAAACACGGCGACCGTCCGCGTGGGCTCCAGGGCCAGCGTCGCCACGGCGGCCAGCGAGAACCAGACGGCGAGGACGAGCAATGCCATGCCGAGGAAGCGCACGCCGCGGCGGCAGCGCTCAGTAGTCGTAGACATGCTCCAGCTCCATGCCATCCTGCCGCAGCTGGCGGATGACCGATGCCAACGATGCGACCTTGACATCGAGCCCGATCCGGCGCCAGCCCGGACGCGCCTGGATCGGCACCTCGAACAGCTGTTTCCCGAGGTTGTCCGCGACCTTCCCTTGCGGGGCCAGCACCGTGATCAGCACGTCGTCGTTGCCCGCAATCTCCACGACGTTGCGCCCGCGCTCCGCCAGGCCCGCCACGACCTCCGTAAACGCGCGGTAGCGTGGCGTCTCGACCTCGCTGGCGCCGCTGGCCAGCGTGCGCACCACCGCGATGCGGCTGTCGGCCGCGACATCGGAAGCGTCGAGCCCCGACACGACGCTGCGTATCCGCAAAGCGACCGGACCTGACGCACCCGCCCCGATGGCGATGAGCCTGGCGTACACGGCCTTGCCCGCGTACTCCAATGTCAGGCTTATGCGTCGCTCGACCTTGCGGACGATATTGCCGCCCCACAGCGGCGTGCCGGCCCAGAGCTGCCACAGCTTAGTACCGAACGGGAACTCGAACCACGGCGTCTGCCGGAGGAATGCCGCGTACTCGTCGGCCACGGCCAGGGCGAAATCATCCTCCGGCGTGCGCTGCGGGCCGCGGATCCAGGCTGTGGCCCGGCCGACGGTCAGCTCGTAGGCGCCTTTCAGGCCCATTTCGGCAGCAAAGCTGATGCCGATGGTGTAGAGCATCAGCTTGTAGTCGAAGGCAATGCTGCCGCGGCTGGTGGCCAGCCGGGTGAGGCTGCACAGGCTCGACCAGTAGTTGGCGATGCTGCGCAGGTAGGCGAAGTTGGATTCGCTGCCCTTGCGGGTGACGCCCGCCAGGTCCTCGTAGGCGTGCACGATCGACCATTCCGGATACGTCAGGTAGGTGTTGACCTCATCGCGCCGGTGCGCCGCTTCGAGGGTGGACTGGAACGGCTCCGGGTCTGGCGCGCGCGTGCCGCGGCAGGCGGCCTCCGTCCACAGGATGGGGATGGCGATGAGAACGACGATGGCGGCGAGGCCGATCAGAACGCGCCTTCCGGCCCGCCAGGCCCATTCGGGCAGCGCCGGCATCAGGGAGCCCCAGTCCGCTTCGCCAGGACGAAGCCGCAGAAGGCCGCAAAGCCGCCGAGCGCGATGTGGGGGAGGTTGGCGAGGATCTTGAAGCCGATCGGCAGGCTCTGCACGCCGTAGATGAGGATGCCGAGGTCGAGGTAGCCCGAGCCGGTGATGAGGCCCAGCAGGCCGTCCAGGCAATACAGCGTGCCGAAGACCTTGAGGAACGTCTTGGTCGCCTGCCGCGACCAGTAGGCGGAGGCCGCCGCCCAGGCCGCCGAGCCCAGGTGCAGCAGGTCGTCGTAGATGTCGAGGGCGAAGATGCCGAACACCCGGCCGGAGGCATCGGTGAGGCCCGGGATATAATTGAGGGCGGCGGCAAACGTCAGCGCCAGCGCGTACCCCCAGGCAATCAGGCGAAGCAGATCCATAACGGCCCCCTCATCCGGCGAAGTATTCATGCCACATGGCGTTGCGCAGAAGCAGCTGCGGATCGTAGTGCCGCTTGCGCTCCACGAAGCGCGCGGCGTTGGGGTAGGCCTTGGCGACCTGGTCGCGGCGGGCATGCAGGCGATAGGGCAGGTAGAAGCTGCCGCCGATGGCGACGACGCGCTCGATGAGCGCCTCCGTCATGCGCCGCATGGCCACCTCGGCTTGCGGTTGCATCTCCTGGGAGAACGACATGACGGCGGCGATACGCCGGGTCGGCGCGAACGCCAGCACGCTCTCGCCGTCGGCGGCGACGTAGCGCAGCGTCACGTTCAGGAACTCGATGCGCGAGGGCGGGATGATCTCCTGGCACGCGGCGATGAAGTCGTTGAAGCGGTCAGGCGGCACGAAATACTCGTGCAGGATGTCGGTGCGGCGCTTGTCGCGCCCCGCCAGGTTCGACACCGGCTCGTTCATCAGCGTGTTGCGCGTCGCAACGCCCGGTTTGAGCTTTGTCTCCGCGAGCCAGCGCGCCCCCTTGGCGGTCTCCGAGCCGATCTGGGCGCGGTAGATCTCGCGCGACACCGCGGCGACCAGCCCGCCGCTGCCGGCGGGTGGAAGCCTGCCGTTTGACGGGGCAGAACGGTAGGTGACGAGCAGGGCCTCGTCGAGGAAGCCGTGGCGGGCAACCGAGAGCCGCCCGTAGGCCATGAGCACCAGGGCATCCTCATCGATGGCGCCGGTGAAGGCGCGGGCGAACTCCTTGCCCGGCAGCGCGGCCTGGGTGGGCCGCAGCAGGCGGTTCTCCACCATCTCCGCCTCCACCTCCAGGACGATGCCGACAAGGCCGTAGCCGCCCATGGCGAGCTGGAACAGCTCCTGGTTCTCCGTCCGCGAGCAGGTGACGACGGTCCCGTCGGCCAGCATCAGGCGCAGCGAGCGTACCGTGGAGCCGAAGGGGCCGTACGGCACAGGCCAGCCGTGGGCGTTGACGCAGAACGTGGCGGCGACGCCGAAATCGTGGTTCGACTGCATGACGGCGGGCAAGAAGCCGATGCGGTCGAGCGCAGCGATCACGTGGTGCCAGCGCGTGCCGGCGTCGAC
>DATMZP010000763.1:0-4561 GCA_035573595.1 Hyphomicrobiaceae bacterium | reverse complement strand
GCTGATCTGCATCGCCGCCGGGGCGGGCGCCTCGGGCGCCCTCAACATGTGGTACGACGCCGATATCGACGCCCTCATGCAGCGTACCGCCGCCCGGCCGATTCCGCGCGGTCGTGTGACCCCCGACGAGGCCCTCGCCTTCGGCGTGGTGCTGGCCGCCGGCTCCGTCTTTGTCCTCGGCGTGCTGGTGAACTGGACGGCGGGGGCGCTGCTCGCCCTCACCATCGGCTTCTATCTGTTCGTCTACACCATGTGGCTGAAACGCCGGACGCCGCAGAACATCGTCATCGGCGGTGCCGCCGGGTCCTTCCCGCCCATGATCGGCTGGGCCGCCATGACCGGCTCGGTGAGCATCGAGGGGCTGGTTCTGTTCCTCATGATCTTCCTGTGGACGCCCCCGCACTTCTGGGCGCTCGCCCTCTACCGTGCCCGCGACTACGAGCGCGCCCGCGTGCCGATGCTGCCCGTAGTGGCGGGCCCCGACGAGACCCGCAAGCAGATCGTGATCTACGCCGCGCTGCTGGTGCCGCTGGCGCTGGCGCCGTCGTTCATGGGGCTGGGCGGGCCGTTCTATACGCTGTCCGCCATCGTTCTCGGCGCCATCTTCCTGGCGCTGTCGCTCAACGTTTACCGTGTCCGCGAGGGCCGCGCCGCTGACCGGGCCGCCAGGCAGCTGTTCGCGTTCTCCATCCTCTATCTTTTCGGCCTGTTTGCCGCGCTTCTCGCCGAGCGGAGCCTTGCGCTATGGTCCGCCTGAGCAACCAGGAGGCGCCCCATGCAGGACCGCCAGCAGCAGGAATGGCAGCGCCGGCGCCGCTCGCGCTCGATTGCCATCGCGCTCGCCCTGCTGGCGCTGGTGGCGATCTTCTACGTGGCCACCATCGTCTGGCTCGGCGGCAACGTGGCGCTGCGGCGCCCGTGAAAGCGCGAATGGCCAATGGCCGATGGCGAATGGAGGGCGCACCGCTCGCCATTCACCATTCGCCATTCGCCCCTTCCGGATCGACACCATGACCGGCACGCCCGACGCCCCACTGCAGCGACGCCACCGCGCTCTCGCCGCGTGGTGTTTCCTGCTGGTCATTGCCATGGTGGGGGCGGCCTATGCCGCGGTGCCGCTCTACCGCATGTTCTGCGAGGCCACGGGCTTCGACGGCACGCCGCGCCGGGCGCAGCGGGCGCCGGACCAGACGATCGACAAGACCGTGACGGTGCGCTTCGACGGCAACGTGTCGCCGGACCTGCCGTGGCAGTTCGGGCCGGTTCAGACCACCATGACCGTCAAGCTCGGCGAGAACGTCATGGCGTACTACCGGGCCACCAACACCTCCGACCGGCCCATCAAGGCCACGGCGGCCTACAACATCTACCCCGAGATCGCGGCCTCCTACTTCAACAAGATCGATTGCTTCTGCTTCACCGAGCAGGTGCTGGAGCCCGGCCAATCGGCCGAGCTGCCGGTGAACTTCTTCGTCGACCCGGTGATGGTGCGCGACAAGGACGCGCGCGCCATCACCCACATCGCGGTATCGTATACCTTCTATCCCGTGGCGACGCCCGGCGGCGTGGCCCAGAAACCGGCGGGCAAGTCGGGCTGAATCGACTGCGCGGAAGCGAGCGCCAAGGAATACCCAAGGAACACCTGCGAGTACCGGACGAGGACATACGATGGCCGAAGCGCACGCCGAGAAGCACCACGACTATCACCTCGTGAATCCGAGTCCCTGGCCGGTGTTCGGTGCGATCTGCGCCTTCCTCACCGCGGTGGGCGGCATCGTCTGGATGCGCTCCATGGGCGGCGGGGAGGGCCTGTTCGGCCTGCGCGGGCCGGGGCTGTTCGCCGTCGGCTTCCTCGGCATCCTGTTCACCATGCTCATGTGGTGGCGCGACGTGATCAAGGAGGCGCACGGCGGCGACCACACCCCCGTCGTCCAGCTTCACCTGCGCTACGGCATGATCCTGTTCATCGCTTCCGAGGTGATGTTCTTCGTCGCCTGGTTCTGGGCCTACTTCGACGCCTCGCTGTTCCCCGCGGGCATCCATCCGCTGGAGATCACCACGCCGGACGGCGCCACCGAGGCCACCAAGCAGATGATCGGAATGGTGGAGCGCAACGCCCTCACCGGCGGCCACTGGCCGCCCAAGCCGAGCGCCAACTTCCACGGCACCTTCGACCCGTGGGGCCTGCCGCTGGTCAATACGCTGATCCTGCTCACCTCCGGCACCACGGTGACGTGGGCGCACCACGCGCTCCTGCAGGGCGACCGCCGGGGCCTCAAGTGGGGCCTCCTGATCACCATCGTGCTGGGCGTCCTGTTCACCGCCTGCCAGGCCTACGAGTACGTGCACGCCGGCTTCAAGTATGCCGGCCACATCTACGGGGCCACCTTCTTCATGGCCACCGGCTTCCACGGCGCCCACGTGATCATCGGCACGCTGTTCCTGACCGTGTGCTTCTTCCGGGCGCTGGCCGGCCACTTCACCCCGAAGCAGCACTTCGGATTCGAGGCCGCGGCCTGGTACTGGCACTTCGTCGACGTGGTCTGGCTGTTCCTGTTCGCCTGCATCTACGTGATCGGTGCCGGCACGCCGCTGGCGCACTGATACCAGCGAGCCAAAACTTTCACCCGTCATCCCGGAAGCCGAGCGCAGCGAGGCTATCCGGGACCTCTATCAACGAGTCGAACTCACGAGATCCCGGATCGGATCGCTGCTCGCGCAAGCGCTCGCATCGCCCATAGGAATCCTTGGCCGGGATGACGGGTGTCTGACACCCGCCTCACCAGCGCAGCTCGGTCATCGCAGCGATGGCCGGCGGTGCGGCGGCGGGTGCGAACAGAGCGGCGAGCCTGTCCGGGTCGATCGCGCCGTCGATCAGCACTTCGCCGTTGTGGATGCCCGAGGCGATGAACACGGCGTCCACGCCCATGCCCTGCGCCGCTGCGAGATCGGTACGCAGCGCGTCGCCGATCGACAGGATACGTCGCCGCGGAGGCTCGGCGCCACGCAAGTCCGCGGCGCATCGGAGCGCGGCGGCGTAGGCGGAGGGGTGCGGCTTGCCGGCCCAGAACACGGCCCCGCCGTGGCGTTCGTACTCGGCAGCGATGCTGCCCGCGCACAGGAAGCGACGCTCGCCCACGTCCACCACCAGGTCAGGGTTGGCGCAGACGAAGGGCAGCGCGCGGGCCACCCCCTCCTCGATCAGCGCGCGATAGTGCTCCACCGTCTCGTGGGCGTCGTCCACAAGGCCGGTGCAGACGATGGCGTCGGCCTCGCGGAGCAGTGCGGGCTCCCCCGGCAGTCGCTGGAACAGGCGGCTGTCGCGGTTGGCGGGACCGATGCGGTGGAGGCGCCGGTAGCCCTGCTCGGCGATGTGGGCGAGCGCGATGTCACCCGAGGAGACGATGGCGTCCCAGGCGTCGCGACGCACTTGGGTGTGCTCCAGCACGCGCTCCACCCCGTCTGCCGGCACCGGCGCGTTGGAGACCAGCACCACGGTGCCACCGCCGGTGCGGAACCGTGCCAGCGCCTCGCCCGCCTCTGCGTAGGCCCGACGGCCATTGTGGACGACGCCCCATACGTCGCAGAACACGGTGTCGTAGCGGGAGAGGAGGGGACCGGCATTGGCGAGGATGGGCGGGGGCGTCATGATGGGGCTTTGCGAATGAGGTTTCAGGGATTAGGGATTAGGTGTTAGGGCAGACGTCGGAGCGTCAGGGGGCGACATTGAACGTTTATTCCGAAGTTCCCTGAAGGTCGCTGAAGGTTTTCCTTACGCTTCAATCGGTTGAGACTGAAGCGGCGTGCGTGCTACTGGCTACACGGTGATGGCGGCGATCAGGTCGAGGGCCTGCTGCTGCTTGGGTGTGGGCCGGGTGGTGAGGGTGAAGGTGGCTTCGCCGGGGCGCGTGCTCTTGGGACGCAGCGTGTTGCGCACGATCGTGGCCAGATGCGCCAAGAGGCGCGTGAAGCTCATTGCCGGCGTGCCGTCCGCGAGTGTGCGCGAGTGCACCTTGGCGAGCGCCCGCTGCGAGCGACTGGCCGGGGCGACGGTGTCACATCCTCCGGGCGCAACTCCTTTGCTCACCGGGGGAAGATGACCCATATTTCCCGTCGCTGCGCGCGATTGTCGCGCCGCAGCACTGCTGCAGCTTGAACGCAACGCGATGTTGCAGTCGTCCGCGAACCGGCGGGAAATATGAGCCCGACGCCGCTGCAGCTCCCTGTCGAGATCGGCGAGCACGGTGTTCAACAGCGGCTGACCGCCTGATGCAACAGACGCTGCGTCAAATGCAGTCGTTCGATCCGGGCCTTTCCGCGCATTCCCGCGGCCTTTGTACGGGACGAAGGACGCGCGATGGGGGTATCTCTTCTCGATGAGCCGAAGGTTGCCTGACCGCACTCGTCTTCCATGAACTCATACTTCGACTGGTAGTCCGGCCGCTTTCCACTCGGGTAGCCCGTCCTGGAGCCTGCGCGCCTTGAAGCCCAGCTTCCTGAGCTGCGCGACCGCCTCGAAGGATAGCACGCAGTAGGGTCCGCGGCAGTAGGCGACGATCGC
>DATMZP010000762.1:0-5782 GCA_035573595.1 Hyphomicrobiaceae bacterium | reverse complement strand
CCCACCTGGCCTGTTCCTGGCTTACGCCTCGCCGCGGCGCCTGGTCCGCTGCTTGCGCCGCTCGGCGCGGGCTTCGCTCTGCTCGGCGTCGAACTCGCGCTCCAGGCGGTGCTCAAGCTCCACCAGATCGGCAGGGAGCGGCATGCCGTAGGCCTTGAGCTCGTTGAGCTTCTGCTTAATCTGCAGATACAGCTCGTGCTTGTCCTCCGGGGCCCTCTGCAGGGCGCCCAGAAGCATGGCGATCTCGGCCCTGGTGCTCTCGAATGCCATGGACGCTTGCCTCCGCTGGTACGCCTGGCGCGGGTGGTGCCGAGGCCCCGAGAACGAGGCGGCGCCCGCCCGGCAGCCGCGCCGGGGAGGGCTGCGGCGGCGCCGGATCAGCCCTTCGGGGCGCCCTTCAGGCGCCGGTTGCACTCGCTGTAGTAGCCGCCGCCTTTCTGCACCCACTTGAGGCCGCCGTTGGCGTTGCTGGTCTTGTTGAGCCGGTACTGGTCGAGGCAGGTGTGCATGCGCGCCTTGCCGGCCGTCTCGTCGCGATACTTGGGTGCGACGCCTGCGGGGAAGATGGTGCCGGGCAGGTAGGCACTGCCACCGGGGGCGGGACCGGCTCCGGGGGCGGCGGGACCGGCTCCGGGCGTCGGCGCGCCAGGGCCGCACTTGGCCTTGCGGAACTCCTGCCAGCTCATCCCGCCCAGGGTGCCGGAGCCTTGCGCAGACTTGTAGGCGGCGCTGCATTCCCGCATGGTGAGGGCGGAAAGCGGCATGGCCGTCAGGATCGCCAACGCGCCGACTGCCGCGATCGGGGCGCCGACGCCGGCACCCAGCTTGAACGGGGTCATGGTCTGCTCTCCTCTTCCTGCGCAGGTAGAGGTGGGAGAACGTGCCAGAAGGTATTATGGTTCGCTGTCGGGTAAGTCCCCCATAACCGGCGGGACAGTCCCCGAGCCGCACCATCGGGGCCACCGTCCGCCGGTGCAGGAGGCCAGCCGGACCGCGCCGTCCGTCGGGGCAGGCTTGTATGCCATCCAGTGTGCGCTTGCGCTGCGCCCCCGGCCCCTATATTCCGTGCCGCGGACCGGAGGGATGGCCGAGTGGCTGAAGGCGCACGCTTGGAAAGCGTGTATACGGGCAACCGTATCGTGGGTTCGAATCCCACTCCCTCCGCCAGCTCCTTCCTCGGCGCCGTTGGTCGTCTAGCTTCATGGGTCGTGTCGCTCGCAGTCGATGTATCCGACCATAGTGCATTCGCCAGCCCCAGCGTACAGAGATGCGGGGCATGCAGTCGCGGCGGGCGCAGGCGGTTGTCGTAGTACCCGGTCGCTGTGCTAACGTTGACGCCTTCCCGTTATCGCGACAGAGGTTGCCGCGGCCGTGCAGTCCACCCTCCGCTCCTTCGACCTGGCGCACCTCGCCCACGTCGAGCTGCTCACCCCCAAGCCGGACGAGAGCCTGCGCTTCTTCACCGAGGTCTTCAGCCTGACCGAGAGCGGCAGGCAGGGCCAGTCGGTCTACCTGCGCGGCTGGGACGACTACGAGCACCACACGCTCAAACTCACCGAATCCAAGGTGGCCGGCATGGGCCACTTCGCCTACCGGGCGACCAGCCCCGAGGCCCTGGAGCGGCGCGTCGGGGTGATCGAGAGGGCGGGCTACGGCAAGGGCTGGACAAAGGGGGACCTGGGCCACGGGCCGGCGTACGCGTTCGTCACCTGCGACGGCCACCCGATGGAGGTCTACTACGAGACCGAGTGGTACCAGGCACCGCCCGGCCTGAAACCTGCGCTGAAGAACCAGGCCCAGCGCTTTCCGGCCCGCGGCGTCAACGTGCGCCGGCTCGACCACATGAACCTGCTCTGCTCCGACGTTGGCGAGCTGAGGGCCTTCATGGAGAACGTGCTGGGGCTCAGGACCACCGAGATGATCGTGCTCGACTCGGGGCGGGAGGCCGGTGCCTGGGTCACCACCAACAACAAGAGCTACGACTGCGCCTTTACCCTCGATCACTACGGCGCCAAGGGCCGTTTCCATCACGTCACCTATGCGCTCGACAGCCGCGAGGAGATCCTGCGCGCCGCCGACATCTTCCTGGAGGCCGGCATCCACATCGAGACCGGCCCGCACAAGCACGCCATCCAGCAGACGTTCTTCCTCTACGTCTACGAGCCCGGCGGCAACCGCGTGGAGGTGGCCAATGCCGGCGCACGCCTGGTGCTGGCGCCCGACTGGCAGCCCATCGTGTGGACCGAGACCGAGCGCAAGAAGGGCCAGGCCTGGGGCCTCAAGACCATCGAGACCTTCCACACGCACGGCACCCCGCCGATCGAGCACTACACCGGGCCGCGCAACAAGTAGGATGCAATAGGGCGTCAACCCGTCTTGCATCGAGCCGACCTCGTCGTCGTCCAGTGCGCGGCCGAGCAGAACAGGAAGTAGCCGACTGCGGGCGTCAGGCCCTCCGGGTCCCCCGAATCCGACGCCATGTCTCCAACGCCCGTTCGCGCAACGGTGTCAGGCCGTGTCATGACCGCCGGGGGCTGACACCATTTTGCCGCCATTGACGCCCAATGAGCCGACTACGGCGCGTTGCATTGGAGGCCCGCGGGGGAAGCGCGGCCGGGCGCGCGGCCGATCGGGGGAGCACCCATGCACTTTAAGGCGCCAGCCGCGGCCGCCGCGCTTGTCCTGTCCGTCGCCCTGCCGGCCAGCTTGGCCGAGGCCGGAACCTTCGGCGAGACCTTCCCGGGCCGGACCTACCAGCATCAGGAGGCGCAGAAATTCGTCGAAAGCCTCGACTACAAGGACGGCACCATCGCGCTCGGCACCGGCGGCGTGCAGCTCAACGTGCCGCGCGGGTTCTATTTCCTGTCTGCCGAGCACGCCCGGCGCGTGATCGTCGATGCCTGGAACAATCCGCCAACGGCCGCCGAGAAGGTGCTCGGCATGATCATGCCTTCGGACAAGACCCCACTCGACGACACCTGGGGCGCCGTCATCACCTACGACGACGACGGCTACGTCTCCGACGAGGATGCCGTCAAGATCGACTACAGCGCCCTCCTCAAGGATATGCAGGAAGGTACAGCACAGGCGAGCGAGGAGCGCGTCAAGCTGGGCTTTCCCGCCATCCGCCTGGTGGGCTGGGCCTCGCCCCCGTTCTACGACCGGCACACCCACAAGCTGCACTGGGCCAAGGAGCTGGAGTTTGGCGACCAGGCTAAGCACACCTTGAACTACGACGTGCGGGCGCTCGGCCGCCGCGGCGTGCTGAAGATCAACTTCGTGGCAGGGATGGAGCAGCTCGACGAGATCAAGGGCGTCATCCCGGCCGTCATGGACATGCCGCAGTTCGAGGCGGGCTCGCGCTATGCGGACTTTGTGCCCGGCGTGGACAAGGTCGCCGCCTACGGCATCGGCGGGCTGATCGCCGGCAAGATCCTCTCCAAGGCCGGCATCCTGGCGATCGCGCTGGTTTTCCTGAAGAAGGGCTGGATCCTGGTGGTGCTGGCGCTCGGCGGCCTCTGGCGGGTCGTTGCAGGCTTCTTCCGCAGGGGGCCGGCGGCATGAGGATCGGTCGGGGCGGGCGGCCGCAGTGGCTCCGCCAGTCTTAGGCTGCTTGCCCCGAGCCTGCGATCCGCATCCACCATCCGCCAAGCAGGCGCGCGAGAAGGCCGCGCCTGATACCTCCACCACCCGTGAGGTGAACAGCTCGCGCCGCCTCACATCCGCCGCAGTAACCATAAATGCAACCCGTCCCACACGGACAAAGAACCGCCGCACACTAAATCAACACCAATCGGCGGCCGATCCGATTTTCCGACGCGCACGCGCCTTGACAGCCACACGGCCTTTCTCTATCTCAACCAGTGCCGGCTGGCACTCAATTGGGGTGAGTGCTACCAGGCTCCAATCCGGTGATCATCACAGGCCGTCCGGCCTCCATCTCTGAAAAAAGCGGAGAGACTTCCCTCATGAAATTCCGTCCTTTGCACGACCGCGTGGCGGTCCGCCGCGTCGATGCCGAGACCAAGTCGGCCGGTGGCATCATCATCCCTGATACCGCGGCCGAGAAGCCCCAGCAGGGCGAGATCATCGCGTGCGGCCCCGGCGCCCGCGACGAGTCCGGCAAGCTCGTCCCCCTCGACGTGAAGAAGGGCGACAAGGTGCTGTTCGGCAAGTGGTCCGGCACCGAGGTGAAAGTCGATGGGCAGGAGCTGCTCATCATGAAAGACAGCGACATCATGGGGGTCCTGGAGAAGTAAGGTTGCCCGGGCTAACCCCCGGCGCCCGCACCCCCTCGCCCCCGTTACCCAACCCAGACAAAGTTGCAGGAGCTGACATAAACCATGGCTGCCAAGGAAGTTAAGTTCGCCGCCGAGGCCCGCGAGCGCATGCTGCGCGGCGTCGACATTCTCTCCAACGCCGTCAAGATCACTCTCGGTCCCAAGGGCCGCAACGTGGTGATCGAGAAGTCGTTCGGAGCCCCCCGCACCACCAAGGACGGCGTCACCGTCGCCAAGGAGATCGAGCTCGAGGACAAGTTCGAGAACATGGGCGCGCTGATGGTGCGCGAGGCTGCCCAGAAGACCAACGATGCGGCCGGCGACGGCACCACCACCGCCTGCGTGCTCGCCCAGGCGATCATGCGCGAGGGCGCCAAGGCGGTGGCCGCCGGCATGAACCCGATGGACCTGAAGCGCGGCATCGACAAGGCCGTCGCGCAGGTGATCGAGGACATCCAGAAGCGCGCCAAAAAGGTCAAGACCAGTCAGGAGATCGCCCAGGTCGGCACTATCTCCGCCAACGGCGAGAAGTCGATCGGCAAGATGATCGCCGAGGCCATGCAGAAGGTCGGCAACGAGGGCGTGATCACGGTCGAGGAGGCCAAGAGCCTGGAGACCGAGCTCGACGTGGTCGAGGGCATGCAGTTCGACCGCGGCTATCTCTCCCCCTACTTCATCACCAACGCCGACAAGATGATCGCGGAGCTGGATGACCCCTACATCCTGATCCACGAGAAGAAGCTGGCCGGCCTGCAGCCGCTGCTGCCCGTGCTGGAGGCCGTCGTCCAGACCGGCAGGCCGCTCCTCATCATCGCCGAGGAGGTGGAGGGCGAGGCGCTCGCCACGCTGGTGGTCAACAAGCTGCGCGGCGGCCTCAAGGTCGCGGCGGTGAAGGCCCCGGGCTTCGGCGACCGCCGCAAGGCCATGCTGGAGGATATTGCCATCCTCACCAACGGCCAGGTGATCAGCGAGGACCTCGGCATCAAGCTGGAGAGCGTCTCGCTCGACATGCTGGGCCGCGCCAAGCGCGTGCGCGTCGAGAAGGAGAACACCACCATCATCGACGGTGCCGGCAAGAAGAAGGAGATCGAGGGCCGGGTCGCCCAGATCAAGGCGCAGATCGACGAGACCACCTCCGACTACGACCGTGAGAAGCTGCAGGAGCGTCTTGCGAAGCTGGCCGGCGGCGTGGCTGTGATCAAGGTCGGCGGCGCCACCGAGGTCGAGGTGAAGGAGCGCAAGGACCGCGTTGACGACGCGCTCAACGCCACCCGCGCCGCGGTCGAGGAAGGCATCGTCGCCGGCGGCGGCGTGGCGCTGCTGCGCGCCACGCAGGCCATCACGGTGAAGGGCGAGAACGACGACCAGAACGCCGGCATCGCCATCGTCAAGCGCGCCCTGCAGGCGCCGATCCGCCAGATCGCTGAGAACTCCGGCGTCGAAGGTTCGATCGTGGTCGGCAGAGTGCTTGAGAAGTCGGGCAACTTCGGCTTTGACGCCCA
>DATMZP010000761.1:0-2650 GCA_035573595.1 Hyphomicrobiaceae bacterium | reverse complement strand
CGGGATGTGAAGGAGCGGATCCGGCCGTTGTTCACGCAGCAGCGGGTAGCAATGTCAGCGGGCCTGTTCCTGGACGGCCTACTCGGTCCCGAGCGGCGCAAAACCGGCTGGATGCGAGCGGAGGCGGCGGGTGACCGGGGTCCTTGGCGCCAGCAGGCGATCCTCGGCCGCGGTCGCTGGGAAGCCGATGCGCTGCGCGAGCTCGTGCGCGAGTACGCGCTGGAGACGCTGGCCGAGCGGGATGCCGTGCTGGTTGTCGACGAGACCGGCTTTCTCAAGCAGGGCAAGGCCTCCTGCGGTGTCGCGCGCCAGTACACGGGCTCGGCCGGCAAGATCACCAACTGCCAGATCGGGGTCTTTGCGGCCTACGTGTCGCGGCACGGCCATGCCTTCATCGATCGGGCCCTCTACCTGCCCAAGGCCTGGACCGACGATCCGGCCCGGCTGGCCGCTGCGCATGTGCCGCCCAAGATGGGCGTTGCGACCAAGCCCCGTCTGGCGCTGGCCATGATCGAGCGCGCGGTCGCGGCCAAGGTGCCGTTCATGTGGGTGGCCGCCGACAGCGTCTACGGCGTGGGCGAGATCGAGATGGCGCTGCGGCGGGCCGGCAAGGGCTACGTGCTCGGCGTCAACGGCACTCACCCCTTCAACTCCTGGGGCGACAGGCCGGCGGTGGCCGGCACGGCGAAGGAGATCGCCCAGGCACTGCCCGCGTCGGCGTGGGCGCGCCTCTCGGCCGGCGAGGGAACCAAGGGTCTGCTGCTCCACGACTGGGCCTATCTCGAGTTGGCGGACCTCGAGGCTGCCGAGTACGACGACGGCCTCTCCGGCCGATGGACGCGGGGCCTCTTGATCCGCCGCGCCATCGCCGACGGCGAGCTTGCCTTCTTTTCGACCTGGTGCCCAGCCGGGACCGGGATCGAGATCCTGGTCAAGGTCGAAGGGCACCGCTGGGCGATCGAGGACGGCTTCGAGACCGCCAAGAACGAGTTCGGCCTCGACCACAACGAGACCCGCTCCTGGCACGGCTGGCACCGCCATGTCTCGCTGGTGATGCTGGCCTTCGCCATGCTGGCCGCGATCCGGTGCCGGGCGAACGCGCCCACGCCCCCAAAAATCCCAATGCGGCTTGCTCAAAGGCACCAGACCTCATCCGCTGGTCGGTCCAGGAACTCCGCCGCATCGCCATCCGCCTCGCCCAGCGACGCATCCAGCCCGCCTACGTCATCGCCTGGTCTATCTGGCGACGCGCCCATCAGGCCGACGCACTACGCTCGCACCTGAAACGAAAGACGCAACTGTAATGCTAAACCGCGTCTGGTTTGAGACCCGTAGAATTCCGTGGGGCTCCGGGTAGAGTGGAGCGTTGCGCTCTGCACGAGGAGGCTTGCTGTCCCGTCATGTTGTCGGTTGATCATGCCCGGTGGGGCCAGACGCCGGAGGACCTGCGGCGGCTGGCGATGAGCGCGTCCCACCCGCGCACCCGCGAGCGCTGCCTGGCGCTTTACGACATCACCCAGCAGAGCCGCGGCGCCACGCGCGTTGCCGCGCGCACGGGCCGGCACCCGCAGACCGTGATGGGCTGGCTGCATGCCTACAATGCCCACGGGCCTGACACGCTGGTCTACCGCCGCACCGGCGGCCGTCCCCCCTTTGCACTCGCACCCAGGCCGGTCTCGGCGAGGTCATTCGCAAGGCCCAGCATACCGCCGCAGCCCAGCCCGTAGCCGGCGCCGATGCGGCACCCCGCTGGACACTCAGGCGCCTGGTCGCCTGGGTGCGCGAGCAGTTCGGCCAGACCTGCTGTCGCGAGACCATCCGCGCCGCGCTGCATCGCCTGCAGCTGAGCTGGAAGAAGGCCAAGAAGTTGCTTGGCCGGGCCGACCCGGCGCGGCGGCAGGCGTTCATCGAGCAGCTCCAGGGCGTGCTGACCGAGGCCCAGCGCGACCGGCACCTTCTGGTCTACCTGGACGAAGCGCATATCCATCAGGAGGCTGACCTCGGCTATGGCTGGGCCGAGCGCGGCCAGCGGCTGTGGGTCGCCTCCAGTTCGCCGGGTCTGTCGGCTAAGGTGTCGTTCTACGGCCTCTACCTTTACAACGAGGGTCAAGTGCGGCTGTGGCCCTACCCGCGCGCCAACGGCGAGCACACCAGCGATGTCTTACGTCGGCTGCGTGCCGAGCATCCCAAGCGCGAGCTGGTCGTGCTGTGGGACGGCGCACCCTACCACCGCGCCGGGGTGGTCCAGCAGGTGGCGACTGGCTTGGGCATCAAGCTGCTGCCGCTGCCGGGCTACAGCCCCGATCTGATGCCGGTGGAGGCGCTCTGGCGTTGGCTGCGGGAGGACGTGACCTACCATCATTGTCATGCCAGCCTGGACGACCTCACCCGCCGTGTGGCCACTTTCCAGGACCGCATCAACCAAGAACCTTGCGTCGTCGCCGATCGTCTCTGGGTCAAGGATCGCCTCGATTCTGAGGAGGAGAAACTCAGGTTCTCAAACTAGACACGGTTTACTTAATTTTGGTGCGAAATTCGTTAATTCTGCACCACGCCGGGCCTCGCCCTGACGAGGACGGAGGTCTGATGCTCCTTCTAGGCGAAGCTGCGCTGACGTACTCACCTCGCCGCGTACTCTGGATGGGTGCGT
>DATMZP010000760.1:0-4361 GCA_035573595.1 Hyphomicrobiaceae bacterium | reverse complement strand
CGCTTGACCTCGCGCAGCTCGCGCCGCGTCACCAGCATCTCGCCGCGGAACTTCTCGATGGCCGCGCGGTCCTTGTCGGACAGCACCAGGCTTTCGCCCTCGCCGGCTTTCTCGAGCTTGCTGAGCTGGTCCTGCACCTCGTTCAGCTTGGCGGTCAGCGCGAACTCCTTGTCGCGGAAGCGGCGCTCGGAGTCGCGGCGCAGGCGGTCGACCAGCTCGAAGGGCCGGTCGCTGATGCCGCGGCCGCGCAGCGAGATCAGCGCATCCGAGCCGGTGAGGTTCTCCAGCGCCCCGAGCACGAACGCCCCGTTGTGCGAGTTGGGTACGGCGACCTGCTGGCCCAGGAACTCCCGCACCTCGACCCAGAACTGGTCGTTGAGGAAGTCGCTGTCGGCCACCACCACCACGTTGATCTTGCCGGACGCCACATACGGCCTGCCAGGTGCAGCCGGCGGTGCCTTGGCATCCGCAGCCTTGGTATCCCCGGCCTTGGCATCAGGGGCCTTGGCATCCGCGGCCTTGGGGGCGGGAGCGGCATCGGCCTTCTTGTCGGCGGCTTTGTCGACCTTGGCGGCGGCTGCCGCGGCCTTCTTGTCCGCCTTGTCCACCGCCTTGTTGTCCGGCGCCTTGGGCGCGGCCTTCTCGGGGGCCTTCTCGGCGGCCTTGTCCTTGTCGGCCGCCGGCGGGGGCGCGCCGTTGGGGAAGGCGCTCTTGGCCTCGCCCGAGATGCGCGCCGCGATCGTGAGCGGCGTGCCGCCCGGCTTGTAGTTGCGGAGCAGCGCCGTCGGGTCGGGCATCATGCTCACGCTCTCGGCCGGGATCTGCATGGCCGCGGCCGAGGTGCGCACCACCGGGGAGAACTGGGTGGTCGCGTCCGGCGCCTTGGTCAGGAAGCCGGGGCTCGCGAAGTTCATCTCCTGGATGTTGCCCGCCAGCACGTCCTTCTCGTCGAGGTCGCCGCGCTTGAGGCCCAGCCACATCACGTAACTCGCCACCTTGGCGTTGGGCCCGCTGCCGAACTGCACGCGCCGCGCCCGCTCGATATCGCCGGCCACCTTGGTGGCGTCGAACTCGACGCCCCAGGCCTTCAGCAGCTTGCCGAACTCGGCCAAGTCCGGCGGACCCTGCATCATCATGAACATCGGGTTCGACTGGCGCGACATCTCCGCCACCGGATCGACGAACGCCAGCACCTTGCCGCCCGACAACGCGAACTGGTCGATGGCGTAGGCCGTCTCCGGCGCCAGGCCCTCCGGCTGCACCACCATCAGCACGCCGATGTCGGAGGGGATCTCCTTGGCGTCCTTGGCGATGGGCTTCACCTCGAAGAACTCGCGAATGTGCTCCAGCATCAGGGGCCCCTGCCGGGGCGGCTGGCCCAGCATCGGATTGCCGGGGCTCCCCTCCATGGGGATGCCGCTGATGAGGCCGACGGTGGCCTTGCGCTGGCTCGCCAAGGTGACGATCAGCTTGGTCACGTCGTACTCGAGGAACCGCTCGCGGTCCGTCGACAGGAACGGCAGGTTCGCCTCGGTATCGGTCGAGTTGGTCCCGGCGATGCCGAAATAGCCCGTCTCGCCCTCCTGGTTGAGGCGTACGCCCTTGAGGCCTGCGGCCACGGCGCGCTCCTCGGCGTCGGAAAAGGGCTCAGGATCGAAGTAGCTGACCCGCAGCTTGCCGCGTGCGATCTCGCTGTACTGGTCGAGCATGGTCCGCACGCGCTCGAAGCTCTTGGCGTAGGTGGGTGCCGCCTCGCCCAGCTTCTTGGAGAAGTAGACGCGCACGTCGATGGGCTCGTCGATGGCGCGCAGCGCCTTGCGCGTGCCCTCGGAGATGGTGAACAGGCGCTCCTTGGTGAGATCGAAGCGCGCGTCGCGCAGCCCGTTGGTCGCGATCAGGTTGATGGACAACAGGATGACGGCGGCGAGCACCACCGCGCCGATGGCAAGCGTGCGGCGCTTCACACGCCCCGCGACGGCGGTGGCGCGGTCGACGACACCGGAAGAAGTGCGATTGCTTTCAGCCATGGTGGGACCCCCTCAAGCCGCCTTGCTCTGGTCGATGACGATCTTGTTCACGAACAGCGCGAAGGCGATCAGGGACAGGTAGAAGATGATGGAGGGCAGATCGAGGATGCCCTTGGTGATGCTCTCGAAATGCGAGAGGAAGCTCAGCGAGGCGATGGCCGAGACCAGCCATTCCGGCGCCCAGGCGCGGAATACGTTCTGCACCGGCTCGTGCCCGCTCATGACCAGGACGAAGCACAAGGTGGCCGCGACGATGAAGGCGATCACCTGGTTCTTGGTCAGCGCCGAGATGCACGAGGCGATGGCGAGGTAGGCGCCGGCCATCAGGAAGCTGCCGAGATAGCTCGCGAAGATCACGCCGTTGTCGGGCTGGCCCAGCACGTTGACGGTGATCCACATCGGAAAGGTGAGGATCAGCGCCAGGCCGATGAAAGCCCAAGCGGCCACGAACTTGCCGAGGATCGCCTCCCAGGGCGAGATCGGCAGCGTCATGAGCAGCTCGATGGTGCCCGACTTGCGCTCCTCGGCCCACAGCCGCATGCCGATGGCGGGCACCAGCAGCAGATAGATCCAGGGGTGATAGATGAAGAAGGTGGAGAGGTCGGCCTGCCCGCGCTCGAAGAAGTTGCCGAAGTAGAACGCGAAGGCGCCGGTGAGGGCCACGAAGATCACCAGGAAGACCGTGGCGATGGGCGTGGCGAAATAGGACTGGAGCTCGCGCTTGGCGACGATCCAGATGGTGCGGAACGTGTCAGGCATCGGTGCTGCGCTCGTCCAGGTCGGAGGAGGTGATTTGGCGGAAGACGTCGTCGAGCTTGCCGCGCTCGACGAAGATCTCATCGACGGCCAGGGCCTTCTGGCGGATGGCGGAGGCCACGTCGGTGACGATGCCGGCGCCGTTCCTGGGCCCGTTCTGGGGGATGGCCCTGAGCTGCAGGCGGCCGTTCTCGGCACCGACCGTCTCGATCTCCTTGACGCCGGCCAGCCCCGCCAGCGCGTCCCGCACCGCCTCGGCCTTGTCGCCAGCGACGCGGATGGTAACGGCCCCGTGATAGGGCACCATCCTCATCAGCTCCTCGGCGGTGCCGTCGGCGACGATGCGGCCCTTGTTGATGACCACGGCGCGGGTGCACACCGCCTCGACCTCCTCCAGGATGTGAGTGGAGACGACGATGGCCTTCTCCCTGGCCATCTCTGTGATCAGCTGGCGCACATGGTGCTTCTGGTTGGGGTCGAGCCCGTCGGTGGGCTCGTCCATGATCAGCACCTCCGGCTCGTGCAGGATCGCCTGGGCGATGCCGACGCGGCGCTTGTAGCCCTTGGAGAGGGTCTCGATGGTCTGGTCCAGCACCGGGCCGAGGCCGGTGCGCTCCACCGCCGTGCCGACGGCGCCGGCTAGCGCCTTGCCCCCGAGGCCCCTGAGCTCGGCCACGAAGGCGAGGAGCCCCCTGGGCGTCATCTCGGCATAGAGCGGGGCGCCTTCGGGCAGGTAGCCCAGCTTCTGCTTGGCCTGCTTGGCCTCCGTCAGCATGTCGAAGCCGGCAACGCAGACCGAGCCGGCGTCCGGCTCCAGGAAGCCGGTGATGAGCCGCATGGTGGTGGATTTGCCGGCCCCGTTGGGGCCGAGAAAGCCCAGAACCTGCCCGCGCGGGACCGTGAGGCTGATGCCGTCCACGGCTTTTAGCGTACCGAAGCTCTTGGTGAGCCCGTGCGCCTCGATCAGCGCTGTCATCGTCTCCCCTCCGACCTCATTTTCGCGATGTGCTCGCCAAAAGGTCACGTTAAGTCAAATGAACATGCCTTCATGCAAGGCCAGCGATGGGTGATTTTCGCGCAGTGGCCCGAGGTCCGCCGACGGCCGAGCCCGGTATGAGCACGCGCCCCCGCACTGCGAAAGTGCCGCGGTCAGCAATTGGGCAACCGCTGGCGGCTGTTTGTAGAAGACCGGCCGGCAGTGTCAAGGGAGAGTGCCGAACCGGGCCGTGCCGGGGTATCCTGTGGTTGGTGGCGCGGCCGCGTGGTAGGGTGCGTCTATGACAGCGCTTCCGAAACACAACAAAATGACGGTCGATGACTTCCTGGCCTGGGCGGAGACGCAGGAAGGGCGCTGGGAGCTGTTCGACGGCGTGCCCGTGGCGATGTCGCCCGAGCGGGTTATCCATGGCCTCGTGAAGCAGCGCGTGGCGAACGTCCTCGAAAGAGTTGTCGGGACTGCGGATCTATCCTGCCAAGCGCTGCCAGATTGCGTCGCCGTGCGCGTCAACAAGCACCGCAGCTACCAGCCGGACGCGCTCATCAATTGCGGCGATGAGCTGTCCTACAATGCCCTGGAGG
>DATMZP010000759.1:0-8418 GCA_035573595.1 Hyphomicrobiaceae bacterium | reverse complement strand
CGAAGAACGCGAAGATGCCGGCAAAGATCACCGCGATCACCATCAGCTGCGCATCGCGGTTGCGGATGTGGGTGAGCTCGTGCGCCAGCACCGACTCCAGCTCGTCCGGCGCCAGCTTATCGACGAGCCCGCGCGTCACGGCGATCACATAGCGGCCCTCGCGCAGGCCCGAGGCGTAGGCGTTGAGCGCAGGAGTCTCGATGATCTGTAGCGCCGGCATCGAGATGCCCCGCGAGATGCACAGGTTCTCCAGCGCGTTGTAGAGCTGCGGCGCCTCGGCCCTGGCGACGCCTCGGGCGCCCGTCGCCATCCGCACCAGCAGCTGGTGCGTGAAGTAGGCGATGACGAACCACACCGCCGCCGCGATCATGGCCACCGGCCAGGACTGGCGGAACTGCCACCATGCGCCTTCCACGATCTCCTGGAAGGTGCCGCCGTAGAGCGCGCTCCAGACCATGAGCAGCGAGAACAGCAGGGCGTGCAGCAGCGCCACGAACCCCGCCAGCAGAATGGCGGAGCGCAGCCTGTTGGCGCGGATGTGGCTGTAGAGTCCGTAGGCGCGGAACATGGGCTCCACTTCCCCTCTCCCGGCGCGAAACGGGAGTAGGGAATCGGGAGTGGGGAGTGGGGAAGGGGGCGCTCTATTCGCGAATCCCCACTCCCCAACCCCCACTCCCTATTCCCCTTCTAGAACTTCACCTCCGGCACCCTCTGCACTGCCGCCCGCTCGCCCTCCTCCAGGTTGAAGAAGTCCTGCGGGCCGAAGCCCATGGACTGGGCGAACACTACGGCCGGAAAGCCCTCGCGGGTGGCGTTGTATTCCGCCGCCGCGTTGTTGAAGAACCGCCGCGCCGCCGCGATCTTGTTCTCCAGATCCGACAGCTCGGCCTGCAGCTGCTGGAAGTTCTGGTTGGCCTTGAGGTCGGGATAGGCTTCGGCCAGCGCGAACAGCTGGCGGAGCGCGCTCTGCAGCATCCCTTCCGCCTGCGCCTGGGCGGCAGGTCCGTGGGCAGCCATGGCGGCGTTGCGGGCCTGCACGACGGCGTCGAGCGTGCCCCGCTCGTGGGCCGCGTAGCCCTTGACCGTCTCCACCAGATTGGGAATGAGGTCGTGGCGCTGCTTGAGCTGCACGTCGATGTCGGAGAAAGCCTGCCGGCAGCGCTGGCGCAGCGTGACGAGGCCGTTGTAGGTCATCATCAGCCACAGGCCAAGCAGCACCAGAATCGCGAGGATGATCCAGCCGGCGTTACCCATGACGCTGTTTCCCGAGTTGCGCCGCCCGGATGGCCGGCGGCCACGGCCTCGACTATCGCCGAAGTTGCACGGGAATTGCGGGATCTTGCGCCCGTTGGTTTACTGATCCAAAACAGGAGCTAACGAAAGCCTGACGACCGGCTTCGGGGGACAAATCGAGCATGCCGAGCGCCAGCTCTCTCTCCTATTGGTACTTCCACGGGCCCAGCCTGCTGCTGGCGGCGCTCGTCTACCTGCTGCTGGCCCGGCTCGCCCTCTGGCCTTTGGTGGGCGCGGGCACGCCGGTTATGCGGGTGCTGGCGGCCATCACCAACCCGGTGGTGAAGGCCGTGGGCGCCATCACGCCGCGAGTGGTGCCGTCCGCCCTGGTGGTGGTGTTCGCGATCATGTGGCTCTTGAGCGCGCGCATCCTGCTGCACCAAGTTTTCCTCGCGCGCCGGATGTTCGGGTTCTCTTGAGGGGCTTTCGGGGGATTTCATGGGCGAGCTCGACCAGGAACGGCGCGCGTCAAGGCTGTTTGGGCGGGGGGCGGCCCTGGTATGCCTGGCCGCGATCGCAGCGTTCAACGGCTCCCTCCACGCGCTCGTTTTCGAGTCCGTCACCTACTCGCCGGTCTTCGATTCCGTCTCGTACTATGTCTCCACTTTCGCGCAAGGGACCTATTTCGACGCCTTCGTCCGGGGCATGCTCGCCAGCCCACAACTCTACCAGAGCGTAACCTCGATGTTCATCGCCGCGATGACGCTGCTCATCGCCGGCATTCCGGCGGCCATCTACGAGCGCATCAGAGGGCTCAAGTCGAGCACGCCGGTGTCGCTCGGCATCTGGCTCACCTCCGCTGTGCTCTTATCGCTTCCGACGATCATGCAATTGATCAACGGTGACGAATTCTGACGTCTGTGCCTGCTTTCAGCGAGGCTTTCGGCCGGCCGGTGCCTTCACCGCCAGTTTCGCCGCCGCCACCTGCTGCCGGGCGCCGCTCTCCCATTCGGCGAACTCGGGCATCGCGAAGATGGCCTCCACGTAAGCCTGTGCCGTGCCGTCGTCGCCGTAAGGGGCGAGATCGGGCAGATAGGTGCGGAAACGGGAGGCCACCGGCGCGTACATGGCATCGGCCGCCGAGAACCGTCCGAACAGAAACGGACCGCCGGAGCCATGTCTTGCGCGGCAGTCTTGCCAGATGGCGACGATGCGGCGCACGTCGGCCGCCACCGGCTTGAGCAGCCGGCCCTTCGGCTTGCGGCCGAGAAACTCCATGGGGCAATGCTCTCGCAGCGCCTGGAACCCCGAGTGCATCTCGGCCGAGACGCTGCGCGCCAGCGCCCGCGCGGCAGCGGCCCTGGGCCACAGGGCCGGATGGTCCTCGGCGAGCAGCTCCATGATCGCCAGGCTGTCCCAGACCACGCGTCCGCCGCCCACCAGCAGCGCGGGCACCTTGCCCGAGGGCGAATGCTCCAGGACCTGCGCCTTGGCGTCGGGCGCGCGCAGGTCGATGTTGACCTCCTCGAAGGCGATACCGGCGCGGCGCATGGCGAGCCAGGGGCGCAGGCTCCAGCTCGATGTATTCTTATTGCCAATGACCAGTTTATGCGCCATGCGATGTTCCCCGTGCTCTCCAAGCCGGCGCCGAATTGCGCTAACTCTCATGCCGTTGCAAGGCGCGCCCCGTCTGCGCTCCTAGCGGGCCGCGTTCCCAGCAGGTCCAATTTCACGGTCGAGCCATGACAACAAGAGAAAACACCATTGCTCCCGAGGCCGCTGCCCTCCTGGTGCCGTCGGACAACAAGGAGAGGTCGGTCCCCGTCTGGATAGTGCGCGACGCTGAGGCGCTGCGCGAGGCGCCCCTGACTGAGGCGCAGCGGGCGTGGATTGAGGCGGCCGGCTTCAAGGGCAGCGGCAATCGGCACCTGCTCATCCCCGGCGACGACGGCGCCCTGGCCGGCGTCGCCTTCGGCATCGGCGAGACACGCGAGCCCATGGCGAGGCCGGAGCTCCTGCTCGGCGTGCTGGCGAGCGCGCTGCCGGCCGGGCTCTATCATGTGGCCAGTGGCGTGGAGGACGCGGAGCTGGCGGCCGTCGCCTGGGGCCTCGGCGCCTACCGCTTCCGGCGCTACAAGACCGGCGACCGCGAGGGGGCGTCGCCGCCGCCGCGGCTTAAGATGGGCGCAGGATCAAGCCTGACGCGTGCGCTGGCGGCCATCGAAGCGGTGTGGCTGGGGCGCGATCTCATCAACACGCCGGCCGCCGATATGGGGCCGCAGGAGCTGGAGGATGCGTCCCGGCAGCTCGCCAAGCGGCATCGGGCCGGCATCAGCAGCGTGGTCGGCGACGACCTGCTGGCCAAGAATTTCCCCATGATCCACGCGGTCGGTCGGGCCAGCAGCCGCCCGCCGCGTCTCATCGATCTCACCTGGAGCAGCCCCGGCGGCCGGCCCAACGCCCCGCGCGTCACCCTGATCGGCAAAGGCATCTGCTTCGACACCGGCGGCCTCGACCTCAAGCCGGCAAGCGGCATGCTGCTCATGAAGAAGGACATGGGCGGCGCCGCCACAGCGCTGGCGCTGGCGCATATGGTGATGGCCAGCAGCCTCGACGTGCGCCTGCGCGTGCTGATCCCGGCGGCCGAGAACAGCGTGGCCGGCAACGCCTTCCGCCCCGGCGATGTGCTGACGAGCCGCGCCGGCAAGACCGTGGAGATCGGCAACACCGACGCCGAGGGCCGCCTGGTCCTGGCCGACGCTTTGGCGCTGGCCGACGAGGAAAGTCCGGACACGATCATGAGCTTCGCCACTCTCACAGGCGCGGCGCGGGTGGCGCTGGGCCCCGAGCTGCCACCGTTCTATACGGACGATGACGACCTGGCAGGCGCTGTCGCCGCCGCCGGGTTGCGCGTGGGCGATCCGGTGTGGCGCATGCCGTTCTGGAGCAGCTACGAGGCCAGCCTGGAGAGCCCGGTAGCCGACATGAACAACATTTCCGACGGACCGTTCGCCGGCTCGGTGACGGCCGCCCTGTTCCTGCGTCGCTTCGTCAGACAGGCGCGCAGGTTTGCACATTTCGATATCTACGGCTGGCGTCCCTCGGCCAGGCCGCTCGGCCCCAAGGGGGGCGAGGTGCACGCCGCCCGCGCGGTGATCGAGGTGCTGCGCGCCGAGAAGCGCCCCTAGTCACGACAGGTCAGAACCGTTGCCCAGCGTCCCCGACACCCGCCGACACCCCTACCGCGCCGATCTCGCCGCAGAGACGCTGCGTGGCCGGGTGGACGCGACGCGCTATGTGGAGGGCGCGCTGCACCAAGTGGTGCAGGGAGCGGCGCCGCTGTGGCCGCGGCCGGATGCGTCCCGAGGCTGGGCCACACAGTTGCTCTACGGCGAGACCGTCAGGGTCTACGAGCAGAAGGACGGCTGGGCCTGGGTGCAGGCCGCGCGGGACGGATACGTCGGCTATGTCCCCGCCGACGCGCTGTCGGCGGAGGTGACGGCTGCGACCCATCGCGTGAGCGTGCCGGGCACATTCATCTACACGGAGCCTGACGCCAAGGCGCTCACCACGCTGCACTTGGGCCTGAACTCGCTGTTTCGCGTTGCGGAGGTTGGCGCGAGCTTCGTGAAGCTGGCTGAGGGTGGCTTCGTGCCGACGCTGCATATCGCCGAGATCGGCGCATTTGCGTCCGACTTCGTGGCGGTGGCGGAGCAGCTCGTGGGCACCCCCTATGTGTGGGGCGGCAAGACGCGGCTGGGGCTCGACTGCTCGGGACTGGTGCAAACGGCCATGCACGCCGCGGGCCTCGACTGCCCACGCGACAGCGACATGCAGATGGCGGAGCTCGGCACGCCGGTCGGGGTGAGAAGCGACCTTGCCGGCCTGCAGCGCGGCGATCTCGTGTTCTGGAAGGGCCACGTCGGCATCCTCACCGACGCCGCCACGGTGCTGCACGCCAACGCCCATCACATGGCTGTCGCCGCCGAGCCGTTCAAAGTCGCCGTGGAGCGCATCGCCCGCTCCGGCTCAGCCATCACCGCCATCAAGCGGATCGAGCGGACAGGGGCGTGAGGTGCAGGGCGAGACCGGACGGCCAGTGATCCCCCAGCAGGAGCCTCTGACGCCCGCGGAGATGGAGCCGCTGTGGCGGTGGGACCGTCAGGCGACGTGGCTGCAGGTGGTGGCCATGGCCGGGTTCCTGTTCGCCGGGCTGGCGGCCAACCGCTTCGGCGATCTGGCCTGGCTCGGCAGCCCCGTCCTGGCGGCCGCCGTCGTCCTCCTCTTCGCTGCTGCGGCGCTGCAGATCCGCGCCCGCTGCCCGCGCTGCCGCGCACGGGTTCGCAGCAAGATCCTGAAGATGCTGCCCGACCGGTGCGCCACCTGCGGCGTCGCCTTTCCCCACCCGCCATCGGCGAACGGATGATGTTGTGCCGGCTGCCACCTGAGCCTATCGTGATCCCGTAAGGTCACGAACAATAATGCACGGTCCGCTGCGGCAGCCTGAGATGGGCAACGCGGGACTGCCTGGGGAGGCTTCCAGGATGACGACGTTGTCCTGGCTCTGCAGGATCGCCCTGGCCTGTGCTCTGACGGCGACGCTTGCAGGGCTCCGCGCCGAGGCGCAGGAATATCCGACGAGGGCCGTCACCATCGTCGTGCCGCTGGCGGCGGGCACCGGCATGGATACCATCGTGCGGATCTATGCGGAGGACCTTGCCAAGGCGCTGGGCAAGCCGGTCGTGGTGGAGAACCAGCCCGGTGCCGCGCTCATGCTGGCGCTCCAGAACGTGGCCCGCGCCGCGCCGGATGGCCACACCCTCGTCGTCTCCACCTCGGCACCGATGGCGGTTGCCCCGACGCTCTACAAGAAGGTCCACTACGATCCCGAGAAGGATTTTGTGCCGCTGGCGCTGTACACCAAGTCGCCCTTCGTACTGATCGTGAACCCAGGTCTGGGCACCGCCAGCATGAAGGAGTTCATCAAGAAGGCTCAGGACAGTGCCGCGCCCCTGACCTACGGCACACCGGGCGCCGGGACCCTGCTCAATCTGACCATGGAAGCTTTGAAGCGCGACTTCAAGTTTCAGATCAGCCACGTGCCCTATCGCAGCTCGCCGCAGATCGTTACGGACGTGATCGGCGGCCATATCAACGCGGCCGTCTCGGAGACCGGCGCTGCTCTCCCGTTGATCCTGGAGGGCAAGGTCAATGCGCTGGGCATCACGGCTTCCATCCCCCATCCATCGCTGCCCCAGGTGCCGACGATCGCGGACGCCGTGGGAATGCCTGGCTTTGAGGCCGTCTCCTGGCACGTGCTGCTGGCGCCGGCGGCCACCCCCCGGCCGGTGGTGGAGCGCCTGCACGCCGAGATGAGCCGCATCACCGCCGACAAGGCGTTCCAGAAGCGCGTGACCGAGATCGGCCTCATGCCGCTCGACCCGCGGCCTATCGAGGAGATCACGCAGTACATGAACGGCGAGCGCACCCGCTGGAGCGGCGTCGTGACCGATCTGGGTCTCGCCGGCTCGCAGTGAAGGCTCCGCGAACTCGACTTTCGCGGGTCGCGCCCAAGCGAGGCGCATTTTGCTCTGCGTCGTCGTGTGCTAGGTTTGTTCCATGCCGCAATACACCCACAAGGGCCTGCGCGAAGGCACAGGCCGCCAGCCAGAGCTGACCGGACGAGAGCAGCTGATCGGGAACGCCCCCACCGAGCCGGCGGCGTTCCTGCTGTGGGGCGCGCAACGTAAGCGCGAGGAAGGGAAGTTCGAGCTGTCTCGCGGACGGGTGACCTGCGATATGATCTGGACCTTCCGGAACCACACGCGTGTGTGCGTAAACATCGTGACAGAGCTTAGCCGCCTACTGGATCGGGACGCCTTTGACATCGGGGCAGCTGACTTCGCAGTACAGACGCCGGTTGGGGTCCGTAGTCCGGATGTGGTGGTCGATCGCACTAATCTGCGAGGTAGGGAGCTCTCGACAACGACCCCCATCTTCATCGGCGAAGTCCTTTCGCCTTCCACCGCTGGGAAAGACTTCACGGAGAAGCTGGAGGAATACACGGCGATCGAGTCTCTGCAGACCTATCTCATCTGCTCTCAGGACGAGCCGCGGGCGTGGGCGTGGGCGCGGCAGGGCGATGGGTCGTGGCCGAGGCTTCCGGCCCAGCTGGTTGGGCGGGAAGACGCCATCGCCCTCGGCGGCCTCGGCATCGAGCCCGCCATGGCCGCCATCTTCCGCGGGATTCCCGACGCCCCGACGGTCGAGTGACGCCCCGTGCTCAAGGTCCGCCTCATTCCCTGCCTCGACGTGAAAGACGGCCGTGTCGTCAAGGGCGTGAAGTTTGTCGATCTCGTGGACGCCGGCGACCCGGTGGAGGCGGCCGCCGCCTACGACGCCGCCGGCGCCGATGAGCTGTGCTTCCTCGACATCACGGCGAGCCACGAGAACCGAGACACGATATTCGATGTTGTGGAGCGCACCGCAGCCCGCTGCTTCATGCCGCTCACCGTCGGCGGCGGCGTTCGCACTGTGGAGGACATCCGGAGGCTGCTGACGGCGGGCGCCGACAAGGTCTCCATCAACACCTCGGCCGTGACCCGCCGGCAGTTCGTGGCCGAGGGCGCCGACAAGTTCGGGGCGCAGTGCATCGTGGTGGCCATCGACGCCAAGCGCGTCTCGGCACCGGGCGAGCCTCCGCGCTGGGAGGTGTTCACCCACGGCGGACGCAACCAAACCGGGCTCGACGCCGTTGCTTATGCACGGGAGGTGGTCGGTCTGGGCGCCGGCGAGATCCTTTTGACCTCGATGGATCGCGACGGCACCAAGTCCGGCTTCGATCTCGATTTGACACGTGCCATTTCTGATGCCGTGCCGGTGCCGGTGATCGCCTCGGGCGGGGTCGGGAGCCTCGATCATCTGGTGGACGGGGTGAAGCTTGGCCACGCCAGCGCCGTATTGGCAGCCTCGATATTTCATTACGGGATGTTCACGATCGGCGAGGCGAAACGGCGCATGGCCGAGGCCGGCGTGCCCATGCGGCTCGATGGGCGCCTTGACCGGGCCGGAACGGCCTGACGATCTGACGCCATATCCCCCCGGGGAATGCCGATTCTTTCGGCGGCCCGTGACCAATTCGCACTCACGAAGGCCCTTTGCGTCAGTCTAGCAGGACACCATGTG
>DATMZP010000758.1:0-3692 GCA_035573595.1 Hyphomicrobiaceae bacterium | reverse complement strand
GCAATCCTTCATCATCGAGAACCGGCCCGGCGCGGGGGCCGTGATTGGCACCAATGAGGTCGGCAAATCCGCGCCCGACGGCTACACGCTGTTGATGATGTCGAATACCCACACGGTCAACGAGACGTTGCGCCCGAGCCGGCCGTTCGATCTCATGCGCGACTTCGTGGGCGTGGCGCCAGTCAACTCCTCCGACCTGATCATGGTGGTGCACCCCTCGGTTCCGGCCAAGGACCTCAAGGAGTTCATCGCGCTGGCGAAATCCAAGCCTGGCGCGCTCAACTACGCCTCGTCGGGCCTCGGCACGCCCTATCACATGGCCGGTGAGCTGTTCAAAGCCCTGAGCGGCACCGACATCGTGCACGTGCCCCACAAGGCGAGCGGGGATGCCCGCACCGCGGTGCTCGGCGGCCACGTCGAGATGATGATCGACGCCATCACCACCACCGCGCCCACGGTGCTGGGGGGCCAGGTGCGGGCGCTCGGCACCACCGGCAAGACGCGCTCCAGCCTGTTGCCCGACGTGCCGACCGTCGCCGAGGCGGGCGTGCCCGGCTACGAGGCCACCATCTGGCTGGGGATCATGGCGCCGACCGGCACCCCGAAGCCGATCGTGGACAAGCTCAATGCGGAGATCAACAGGATGCTGACGCAGGCCGAGGTCAGGGAGGCGTGGGCCAAGCAGGGCGCGGTGCCGCTTGTCATGACGCCGGCCGAGTTCGAAACCTATCTGCGCGGCGACATCGAGAAGTGGGCGGGCGTGATCCAGAAGGCCGGCATCAAGCCGATACAGTGAGGTGCAATGACGACGGGAACAGCTGACAGCACACGCCTGAGCGTCAACGGCTCGGAGCGGGAGATCGCGGCCGACCCGAAGACGCCGCTGCTCAGCGTCCTGCGCGGCAACCTGGGGCTAACGGCGGCGCATTTCGGCTGCGGCGCCAACCAGTGCGGGGCCTGCTACGTGCTGATCGACGGGCACGCCGTGGCCGCCTGCGACACACCGCTGTGGTCGGTCGCCGGCAAGGAGGTGACGACGCTGGAGGGGCTCGGTACGCCGGAGAGGCCGCACCCGCTGCAGCGGGCGTTCATCGCCGAGCAGGCCATGCAGTGCGGCTATTGCATCTCGGGCATCATCGTGGCGGCCGCTGCGCTGTTGCGGCGGAACCCCAACCCGACGGAGGCGCAGGTGCGCGAGGCGCTCGACCGCAATCTCTGCCGCTGCGGGGCGCACAGCCGCATGGTGCGCGCGGTGCTGCGGGCGGCCAAGGAGGCGGCGACGCTCAGGGAGGGAGCGACGCCATGAGCACTGGCCCCGGCCTCGGCTATCACATCGTCGACAGCGGCGGGTCGGCGTTGCCCGGCAGCCTGCAGACCAACCGGCGCCTGTCGCAGTGGCTGCGGTTCCGCCCTGACGGCATCGTGGAGGTCTCGTCCGGCAAGGTCGAGATCGGCCAGGGCATCCTCACCGCCGTCGCCCAGATCGTCGCCGACGAGCTGGACGTGGATCTCGCCCGCATCCGCATGGTGCCGGCCACGACCGCGGCCAGCCCCAACGAGGGCGTGACCTCGGGCAGCCTGTCGGTCGAGCAGTCCGGCTCGGCGCTGCGCTGGGCCTCAGCGGAGGCGCGCGCCATCTTCCTCGATGCGGCGGCCCAGCGTCTCGGCGTGGACGCCCAAAGCCTAAAGGTGCGCGACGGCGAGATCGCCGGCCCCGGCAACCTGCGCACCAGCTACTGGGAGCTGGCCGAGCATGAGACAGGAGGGGGCCTGCTCGACCGCGACGCCACCGCCAGGATCGCGCCCAAGCCGGCCACCGCGCGCCGCCTCGCGGGCGTCGCCGCGGAGCGCCTCGACATTCCCGACAAGGTGTTCGGCCGCCCGCGCTTCATCCACGACCTGGCGCTGCCCGGGCTGCTGCACAGCCGCGTGCTGCGCCCGCCGTCCCCGGGCGCCACGCTCGCCGCGCTGGACGAGACCAAGGCGAAGGCTGTGCCGGGCGTGGCCGCGGTGGTGCGCGACGGCAGCTTCGCCGGCGTGGTGGCCGAGACCGAGGACGCGGCGGTGGCGGGGCTCAAGGCGCTGGCCGCATCTGCGACCTGGCAGCCCGGCGAGCCGCTCCCCGACGAGGGCGACCTTGCCGCCTGGATCAGGAGCCAGCCGGTCGAGACCACGCCGATCAATACGCGCGAGGCCGCCGCTCCGGGGCGCGTGGCCGGCACCGTGCGCCGCACCTACACGCGCCCCTTCATCGCCCATGCCTCGATGGCCCCCTCCTGCGCCATCGCGCAATGGGCGGACGGCGGCGTGCGCATCTGGACACATACCCAGGGCATCTACAATCTGCGCGCCGATCTGGAGCTGATCTTCGCGCTTCCGCCCGACAAGATCGTGGTGGAGCACGCCGAGGGCTCCGGCTGCTACGGCCAGAACGGCGCCGACGACGTGGCCCTGGAGGCCGCCCTGCTGGGGCGCGCCGCCGCGGGCCGCCCGGTTCGGCTCCTGTGGTCGCGGGAGGACGAGCTGGCCTGGTCGCCCATGGGCGCCGCGCAGCTGGTGGAGCTGGAGGCGGATCTCGACGAGAAGGGCGAGATCGTCGGCTGGCGCCACGACGTCTGGGGCAACGGCCACGTCTCGCGCCCCGGCCGCTGCAAGTCTCCCACGCTGCAGGCCGCATGGCTGCTCGCCCAGCCGTTCCCGCGCCTGGTGGCGGTGAACCCACCGCTGAACGGTGGCGGAGGATCGGAGCGGAACGCTACTCCGTGCTACGACCTGCCGGCCTGGCGGGTCACCAACCATCGCTTGCTCACCATGCCGATCCGCACCTCGTCGCTGCGCACGCTCGGCGCCTTCGCCAACGTGTTCGCCATCGAGTCGTTCATGGACGAGCTGGCCGCTGAGCGAGGCGAGGACCCGCTCGTCTTCCGCCTGCGCCATCTCAAGGACACGCGCGCCCGCGCGGTGCTGGAGGCCGCCACGCGCCGCGCCGGCTGGGGCAGCCGGCAGAAGCGTGACGGGGTGGGCCACGGCCTCGGCTTCGCGCGCTACAAGGGCTTCGGCGCCTACTGCGCGGCGGTGGCGGAGGTGGAGACGGACCCCGACATCCGCGTCCGCCGGCTGGTGCTGGCGGTGGACGTGGGCGAGGCGATCAATCCGGATGGCGTGGCCAACCAGATGGAGGGCGGCGCCATCCAGGCCACCAGCTGGGTGCTGAAGGAGGCGGTGCGCTTCGACCGCGCGCGCATCACCAGCGACACCTGGGAGACCTACCCGATCCTGCGCTTCTCCGAGGTGCCCGCCGTGGAGGTGGAGATCGTCAACCGGCCCGAGGAGAAGCCGCTCGGCGCCGGTGAGGCCGCGCACGGCCCCGTCGCCGGCGCCATCGCCAACGCGGTCTACGACTCCCTCGACGTGCGCGTGCGCGACCTGCCCATCACCCGCGAGCGGATCGTCGCGGCGTAGGGGAGGGTCATGAAACTGGTGGTTCTGAGCGGTGGTGCGGCTGAGGGGCTGGTTGCCGCCCTGGCCCCGAGCTTCGAGGCCGAGGCCGGTTGCGAGATCGACGGCACCTTCGGTGCCGTCGGCGCCATGCGCGACAGGCTTCTGGCCGGAGCGCCGGCCGATGTGCTCATCCTCAGCCGCGCGCTTATCGACGAGCTGGCGCGGCAGGGCCATGCGGTGCCTGGCTCAGT
>DATMZP010000757.1:0-5321 GCA_035573595.1 Hyphomicrobiaceae bacterium | reverse complement strand
CCGCTCCCGGCTCCATGGCCTTGATGAGGCGGGGCCCGCCGAACAGGGTGCCTTTGCCCAGCAGCACGCCGAACCCCATGATCTTGGCGAGCAACCAGTCGTCCTCGATCGCGCCCACGATCAGGGACAGGCCGAACTCCGAAAGGTAGCGGCAGATGTCGGCGGCCGGGATGCAGCCGCCGGGGGCCTGCATGCCGTCGAGGAACACCTGGGCGTCGAGCTTCACGAACTCGAAGCCCAGCGCCTTGAGGCGGCCGAAGTCCATCTCCAGGTCGGTCACGTCCTCCAGCGCGAAGCCGAAGCCGCCTGCGGCCATGGTGCCGAGCGCCTCCGCATGCGCTGAAGTGAAGTTGCGCGCGTCGCTCTGAGCGAAGGAGAGAACAAGGCGCACGCCCCCGCTGTTGCCGGCTTGCTGCTGGGCGGCGTCGAGGAAGCCGTTGTCGGTGACAGAGCCGCCGGCCAGGGCCGACACCACCGAGCCCTGCCGGCCGCGCTCGGCCAGCCGTCGGGCCACGCGCGCGGCACGCAGCATGCGCGCGGCGTCGATATGGGGGAGCAGGTCGGAATCCTGGGCCGCGCGGGTGTAGTCGGCCTGCTCCAGCTGCTCGCCGTCGGCGGTGCGCAGCCGCATCGTCACCTCGTAGTGGCGCGGGCGCCCCTCGGCGAGGACGTGGATCGGCTCGATCAGCACCTCGAAACGCTCCGCCGCCACGGCTTCGGCAATGCGCGCCAGCTGCGAATCGAGCGGCGGCGGCCCGCCGGCCTGGGCCTCGTCCCTGACCGAGGCGCTGTGGCCTTGCGGCGCATCGCCGAGCTTGGGCGACGGCGGCGCGAGTGCGGCGCGCTGCTCGCCCTGGCCGACGCGCATGGCGCGGGCGGCGGCGTCGAGGGCGGCGGCCGAACGGCCGATCATGGCCCCGGGGTCGGCATTCGGCTCGGCTCCGGACGCGCTCTCGCCGATGGCATCGACATCGCGGGCGGGCGGGCCGTTGAGCTCGTCGGCGAGCTTCTTGATGAGATCCTGGATCACCTCCACGTTGAGCTCGCCGGACAGGGCGCCGATACCGCCCGCCGCCGGCGCTCCCGCGGCCCGTCCCGCCGCCGAGGGCTGATCGGCCTCCGGGGCCGGAGCGGGCTCGAAAAAGGGGATGCGCGCAGGGCGGAAATTGAAGGCCTGCGAGGCATCCTGGGTATCGGCCTTGGGCATCGGCAGGGCGCTGGACCAGAGGTTGAAGCGGCCTTGCGGCTCCTCCTCGTCCTCGGCCGAGGGCGATCGCTCGGACTGGGCATCGTGCTGCGACAGCGCGGTCTCGAAGGCGGCGGCACCGGTCTGCCAATGGATGTCGTCGTCGTCCTCGTCCGCCTCCTCCTCGACGCCGTCGCCGCCCATGACGGAGCGGCGCAACAGCAGATGCAGGAGGAGGAGCGCGCAGTAGGCGCCGAGCGCGGCCAGGATGGCGTAGGACAAGTCGAGGTCCAGGCGGGCGATCAGCCAGGCCCCCGCGGCCAGGGACATCAGGGTCGCTGACATAATGACGAAGGCGTCGCCCAGGCGCACGTAGAAGGGCTCCTGGACAGCGGCAAGCTCCGGCTCCGGCTCGGCAAACTGTTGGGTCATCGCGTACCTACCAGCTGAATCGAGAACGAATCGCTTTCAAAGCATCGCCGGACGGCTACGGGAGGGGCAACCGCCGAGGCGCCCGTATCACCAGCTTTCCGACCTTGAGTTGAGCGTGCATCCGAGCCGGCAATGCAGAAGCTGCGGGGTCTCGCAGCCCACGGCATGCTGTCACCGGCTACCCGTTGGACAATGCTCGCGTCCGCAATCGGCGGGCCTGTAGCCGGCGTCCGGGGTGGCGCGTGCTACGCCGCATCCGCGCGCGACTTGCGCGCGCCCGCCCGCAGAAGGTCGCGGTAGGGGCCGGGACGTGTGGCGAGATCGGCCGGCGGGCCGTCCTGCACCAGCTCGCCCGACTGGATGACGAGGATGCGGTCGAACTTGGCGACCGTGGACAGCCGGTGGGTGATGGCCACCACAGTGCGGCCGCGCATCAGCCGCTCCAGGGTCTCGCGGATGGCCTGCTCGGCCTCGGCGTCGAGCGAGGAGGTGGCCTCGTCCAGCAGCACGATCGGTGCGTCCTTCAGGAAGGCGCGGGCCAACGCCACGCGCTGGCGCTGGCCGCCGGACAGCTTGGTGCCGCGGTCGCCGACGAGGGTGTAGAGCCCGTGCGGCAGCTCGGCGATGAAGTCGCAGCGGGCCGCGGCGGCGGCCTCCCAGACCTGGGCGTCGGTCGCCTCCGGCCTCGCGTAGCGGATGTTCTCCAGGAGCGAGCGGTGGAACAGCGAGATGTCCTGCGGGACCACGGCGATGGCCTCGCGCAGGCTTTGCTGCGTCACCTCGGTGATGTTCTCGCCGGAGAGCAGGATGAGGCCTTCCTCGATGTCGTAGAAGCGCTGGATCAGGGCGAGGATCGAGGTCTTGCCGCCACCGGACGGGCCGACGAGGCCCACGCGCTGACCGCTCTCGATCCTAAAGCTCAGGCTGTGGAACAGGCGCGGGCAGTCGGGATAGGCGAAGCTCACGTTGTCGAAGGTGACGCTGGCGCCGCTGTGCACGAGCGTCTTGGCGCCGGGCCGGTCGGAGAGCTGGTGCGGCACCAGCAGCGTCTCCAGCGCCTCGGTGAAGCGCGCCATGTGCTGCGTCACGTCCACCAGCGCCACGGCCAGGTCGCGGGTGGCATGCAGCACCGAGATGCCGAGCGTGCAGACGAGGATCACGTCGCCGGTGGTCGCGCGGCCCTCCTGCCACAGCAGCAGCACCCAGGTGAGGAGACCGATGGTGAGCGCCACCGTGACAACCGCGTGCACGATGCGCAGCCGCTCCAGGTAGCGCAGGCTGCGCTGGCGCGCCGCGATCTCCTGGCCGACCGTGAGGTCGAAGCGGTTATGCTCGCGGGTGGTGCCGCCGAAGGCCTTCACCATCGCCATGTTGCCGACCACGTCGGTCAGCTCGCCGTCGACGGCGGCGGCGCGGCAGGCGAACTCGTGATGCAGCGGCTTGCCGGCCGCCGCCCACAGGAACATTGCGGCGACGACGAGCGCGGCCACCACAATCAGGCTTGCCGCCATTCCCAGACTGACAGTGCCGACCAGCGCGATGGCCCAGAAGGTCGCCATGCACGGCGGCAAGACGTTCCAGACCAGCAGGTTCTCCACCGTGAACATGGCGTTGGAGGTGGCGCTGATACGGGAGGTCAGAACGCCGGGCTGCCAGGTGGCGAAGTATGAGGGCGCGTGGCCGGTGAGGTGGCGGAACAGGTCGCGCCGCACGTCGCCGGTGACACTCGCGAAGGCCGAGTTGCCGACCCAGGCCGCGAGCCGCCACAGCAGGTTGTCGGCGGCGATGAGGGCCACGAGGAGGGCGAAGGCGTGCCAGACGGCCGTGGGGTGGCGCTGGGGCAGCGAGAGGGTATCGACCAGCAGCTTCACGCCGTACTGCGTAAAAATGGAGCAGACTACGGCCAGCGCCACGGCCACCAGGATGACCGCGTGGGCCGCCCTATGCCGCCGGACGAAGCGCCAGGAGAATGCCAGGGGTCGCTTCGCAAAGGACGCAAGATCTTCCATCGCGGAACCTCCGGACCCGTTCGCCCAACGCCCACCCACTCACTTCGGTTCGCGCGGCGATCGGTCCCGCGGCATGGTTTCCTCCATTGCGATTAAGACCGTCAGGAAAGCGCACAGTGCCGCGGCGGCGAGCCCCATGCAGGCCACGCCGGTGCCGAATCTTGAGGCGAGGTAGCCCGCCACGGCCGTGCTGGCCGCCGCCCCGAGCCCCGTGGCGCAGGCCAGCATGCCCTGCGCCAGGTTGAACCGTCCCGTACCGCGAGAGATATCGGCCAGCACCAGCGGCACCAGCACGCCCAGCACGGCCCCGCAGATGCCGTCGAGCGCCTGCACCACGATGATGCTGGCCGGATCGCGGTAGATGGCGAGCAGGACCGTGCGCAGCGCCAGCACCGCGAAGCCGGCGAGCAGGATCGGCCGGCGCCCGATCACGGCCGCCAGCCGGCCGACGCTGGGGGCAATTGTTGCGGCCACCAGCTGCGGCACCACGATGCAGGCGGCAATCAGCACGCTCGCCCATTGGGTGGAGCGCAGCGTCATCTCCGAGCCGACCAGGGGCAGCATCGCGGCGTTGGCCGCCTGGAAGAGGAAGATGCACAGCGCGAACACGGCCAACCCGCGCTTGCGGAAGAGGGCGAGCACCGAGCTGGCAGCGCTGTCCGGCTTCGCCAAATCGAGGCCTCCGTCGGCGCGGATGGGATCGATCTCCTCGTCGCGGATGGCGGTGAGTGCCAGCACGGTCGGGATCGCCAGCGCGGCGGTGGCGAAGAACACCGCCTGCGGCGAGACGAGATAGCCCACAGCCCCCATGGCTGCCGCCGCCAGCCCGTTACCGATGGCGGCGAAGCGCGTATTGCGACCGAGACGGGGGCCGATGGCAGCGTGCCCCACGAGCCCCAGCGAGATGGCGGCGATGGCAGGCCCAAGCACGGCGCTGGAGGCCACCTGCAACAGCATGGCCACCAGCATGCCGAGAAAGCTGGGATGCACGGCGATCAGGAGCGCGCTCGCCCCCACGCCGATTACGGACAGGGCCGCGGCCCGGCGCTTCGAGGCGGCCCGGTCCACCAGCCATCCCCCGGGCGGCTGGCTCATCAATCCGACGATGCTGCCAAAGGCCAGCAGCAGGCCGATGTCGGCCTGGTTCCACTTCTGCGTCGTCAGGTAGACCGCCAGGTAGGGGCCGAACCCGGTCTGGATGTCGGCCACGAAGAACGTGAACCAGTCGAGGCCGCGTTGGCTGGTGCGCGAGACGGTCGCCACGGCTCCTTTCCACTCGATCGAGGCGGGCGCACCGCGCTGCTGCGGATCAGACGGCGCTGGATGGAAGCTCTACCTGGTCTTGCTCGTGAGAACGGTTGGCGGCTCGTTGGGCTTGTACTCGGGGGTGTCGCGGATCTGCTCGCGATTGACATCGGCCGTGAGATGGCTGCGGTCGGCCTCCCGCACGAACCGCAGCGCACCCCAGTCCACCGCGATCTTGCGGCTGCCGATGCCAAGGAATCCGCCGAACTCGACCACCACGGCCCCGGGGCCGCCGTCGAGGTCGACCAGAACATCGATCACGCGCCCGCTGTCGCCCTGGCGGTTGGTGATCTCGCGGCCCAGAATGCTCACCAGCCTGGATTTGGGCAGGGGCTCCTCGGCCGGATTGGCCTTCGGCAGGGTGTCCTCGGCCGGTTTCGCGCTACTGT
>DATMZP010000756.1:0-3757 GCA_035573595.1 Hyphomicrobiaceae bacterium | reverse complement strand
TTGGGCTCGTGCGCCCTGGCCTCGGCGAACCAGCCCTCGAACAGGGCGAACGGCTCGCTGGCGTCGGCGAAGTCGCCCGCCTGCGGGCCGGTGTAGTACGCGCCCTTCGTCTCGTCGGCCATGCTCGGGTCCCTGTGGCGGAGTGCCAGCCTCACCCCGGCAGAATTGGCGCTCCTCTTCAACCGCCCGGTTGGGCGCCGAAGGTGTCGCGGAACACGCGGGCGCCGCGCGGCGTGATGGCGACCGCGCGGGTCCCCTCGATGCGCCGTATCCAGCTTCTTTCGAAGCTGAGCGCGCACAGGGCCGCACCGACGGCGCCGGCGAGGTGGGGGCGCCGCTCGCTCCAGTCGAGACACGGCCGGCACATGATGCGGGCGCCGCGCCGGGTGCTGCGCGCCGTGAGAGCCTCGATGTCGACGCCGATCTGCCCCAGGAAGGCGAGCCCCGCGTCGGTCACGATGCCGCCGTCGCCCGCGAGGTCCGCGTAGCCCTGCTCCGCCATGGCGTCGGCGAGCGCTACCCCGAGGCGGCCGGCGAGGTGGTCGTAGCAGGTGCGCGCGGCCCTGAGGGCGGCATCGCGCGGGCCCACGGTGAGCCGCGGCCGGGCCGGATCGACGGCCGAGGCCACCTGCATGATGGATTCCATCATGTGCGCCACGGCCGCCGAGGCGAGCCGATGGTAGCGGTGCCGGCCCTGCCTTTCGACGCTGACGAGGCCCGCCGCCGTCATGCGCGCGAGGTGCCCGCTCGCTGTCTGCGCCGTGACGCCGGCTGCGCGGGCAAGCTCGGAGGCCGTCAGCGCGCGGCCGTCCATCAGGGCGTGCAGCATGCCGGCGCGGGCGGGATCTCCAGCCAGCGAGGCGATGGTTGCGAAGGTGGCGGTGGTGGTCATGGCTCACGGCTTGGGCTGACAACTTGGGCTGACGACCCGAACTGACGACCCGGTTGACGATCTCATCTCCCCGACCCGCACTCTCCGCCCGCGGGCGCGACCGATGCTTCGGTGGCGACCGTAGCATTCCCCGGCCGGCCTCGTCAGAGTGGCCCTATGCACAAGATGGTGACCGAGACGGCAGAAGCGGCGCGAAGTGCACCATTTCACGGGTGGCACGTGGTGGGCGGTGCGTTTGTCCTCGCCATGTTCGGCTGGGGCATGGGGTTCTACGGCCCGCCAGTGTACCTGCACGCCGTGCGCGATGCCACGGGTTGGCCGCTGGCGCTCGTCTCGACGGCGGTCACGGTGCATTTCCTGATCGGCGCGGTTGCGGTGGCCAATCTGCCGGCGCTGCATCGCCGCTTCGGCGTAGCGGCGACCACCAAGGCGGGTGCGCTGGCGCTCGCCGTCGGCGTCGCCGGCTGGGCCGTGGCAGCGGAGCCGTGGCAGCTGCTGCCTGCGCTCGCGCTGAGCGGCGCCGGCTGGGCGGCCACCAGCGCGGCGGCGGTCAACGCCATCGTCTCGCCCTGGTTCGTGCGCCGCAGACCGGCCGCGCTGGCCATGGCCTACAACGGCGCCAGCGTGGGCGGCATCGTGTTCTCACCACTCTGGGTTGCCGCCATTGGCACGCTTGGCTTCCCGGTTGCGGCGGCGGCCGTCGGCGCCGTCATGGCGCTCACCGTGTGGGTGGTCGCGGACCTGCTGTTTACACGCACGCCGCAACAGATGGGCCTGGCGCCCGACGGCGACGCACCGACGCGCCAGCCCAGGCCTGCCGATGCGCCGTCGAGGCCCAGGCCGCCGTCCGGCGCGCCGCTGTGGCGCGATCTCAGGCTTCCGACGCTTGCTGCAGCCATGGCGCTGGGCCTGTTCGCGCAGATCGGCCTGATCGCCCATCTCTTCTCCCTGTTGGTGCCGGCCTTCGGCGCCCAGCTCGCCGGCGTGGCCATGGGCGCCGCGACGGCCGCGGCCATCGCCGGCCGCACGCTGGTGGGTGCGCTCATGCCGCCTGGCGCAGACCGCAGGCTGGTGGCCGCGTTGAGCTACGCGGTGCAGATCGCCGGATCGGCCGCGTTCATCCTCGCGGCGGGTGGCAGCGTGCCGCTGCTCATTGTGGGCGTCGTGCTGTTCGGCGCCGGGATCGGCAATGCCACCTCGCTGCCGCCGGTCATTGCCCAGGCCGAGTTCGCCGAGGAGGACGTGGCGCGCGTGGTCGCCCTGGTCGTTGCCGTCGCCCAGGGGGTGTATGCCTTTGCGCCCGCCGCGTTCGGCCTGATCCGGGACCTCGCTCCTCATGCGCCGGAGATGCACCCCGGCGCAGCGCCCTGTCTCTTCGCCGCCGCGGCCCTGGTGCAGGCGCTGGCGATCGCCGCCCTGCTCGCTGGCCGCCGTCGCTAGCGTCCCGCCCTTTGCAGGCCCGGCGTTCAACCTGCTATGTCGGCGGCTCCACGCTCGTCTTCTCGGGGGAAACGCCACATGCCGGGCCTGTGGGCCATATTCACGGTCGTCGCCGCCGCGGGGCAGGTGCTGCGCAACGCCCAGCAGAGGGAGCTGACGCAGTCGCTCGGCACCGTCGGGGCCACGCACGTGCGCTTCCTGTTCGGGCTGCCGTTCGGGCTCCTGTTCCTGGCGCTGGTGCTGGCCGGCACGGGCCTGCCGCTGCCGCGTCTCAGCAACAATATGCTGGTCTGGACGGTCACCGGGGCGCTCACCCAGATCAGCGCCACCGCCCTGCTGCTGGCGGCCATGCGCGAGCGCTCGTTCGTGGTCATCACCGCCTACGCCAAGACCGAGCCCATGCAGGTGGCGGTGTTCGGCCTCGCCTTCCTGGGCGACAGCGTCGCGCCGGGCGTGGCCGCCGCCATCGCCGTCGCCACCACCGGCGTGCTCCTGGTGTCCTGGCCGCGCAGCACCGGGGGCGAGGCCTTCACCTGGAAGCCGGCGCTGCTCGGGCTGGGCTCGGGCGCCATGTTCGCCATCGCCGCCATCGGCTTCCGCGGCGGCATCCGCGCGCTCGATACGCCGAGCTTCGTCATGGGCGCCACGGTCACCCTGGCGCTGGGCCTGTCCATTCAGACCGCGCTGCTGTCGGCCTATCTCTACCTCTTCGACCGCAAGACGCTGATGGCCATCTTCCGCCTCTGGCGCCCCTCGTTGTTCGCCGGCTTCACCGGCGCCTTCGCCTCGCAGATGTGGTTCCTCGCCTTCGCGCTGGAGACGGCCGCCAAGGTGCGCACGCTGGCGCTGGTCGAGATCCTGTTCGCCCAGGTGCTGTCGCGCAACCTGTTCAAGCAGACGCTGGCCTCGCGCGAGGCCGCGGGCATTGCCCTGATCGTGGTGGGCGTGATCATCCTCCTCAACGCGTAGGAGGCTGTCTGCTGTTGCCGGCACGCGATACCCACGGGCCAGAGGAATCGGCTAGCGTCGCGCTCGGCGTGCGTGCCGGCCGTTGGATCCCGCCATCGGATCGGCCCGTCGGATCGGCCCGTCGGATCGGTATGTGTGCGGGAACCCCGGAGCCGGGCGATTGGGAATGCGGATTGTTCTGGCCGCCATTTTCGCCGTCATTGGCGTGCCGTTGATCCTGTCGGCCCTCGGCACGCTCGCCGCGGCTCCGTCCATCACGCATCGCACGTTTGCGATGCTGCAGATCGTCGCCGGACTGCTGTGCTTTCTCATCGCCGTGGTTGCCGGCCTGATGCGGCCTGCCGCGCGGGCGCCAGCCGAGGCGCCGAAGCCGGCGCCTCCCCCGCCGGCGCCCGCAGCTCGACTGCGGGACCGGCTGGGCATGGCCCTGCTCATCGTGTCCCTGGCGGTCGGCCT
>DATMZP010000755.1:0-2441 GCA_035573595.1 Hyphomicrobiaceae bacterium | reverse complement strand
ATCGACGGCATCGACATGTGGGCGCCGGCGTCGGCAGGCGAGCGCCAGAAGCTGCGGCGGCGCCTGCAAATGATCTTTCAGGATCCTTACGCCAGTCTCAATCCGCGCTGGCGGGTCGACCGCATCATCGCCGATCCGATCAAGGCCTTCCGGCTCGCCGCCGATCGAGCCGAGATCGAGCACCGCGTCGGTGAGCTGTTGCGCCTGGTCGGATTGGACCCGGCCGATGGGCGCAAATACCCACACGAGTTCTCCGGTGGTCAACGTCAGCGCATCTGCATCGCCCGCGCGCTCTCCTCGAACCCGGAATTCATCGTCTGCGACGAACCAACCAGCGCGCTCGATGTTTCGGTGCAAGCGCAAATTTTAAACCTGATGCGCGATTTGCAGGACCGTCTGGGTCTCTCCTACTTCTTCATCAGCCACAATCTCGCGGTGGTAAAGCACATGGCCGCCCGCATCGGCGTCATGTACCTGGGGCGCATCGTCGAGCTGGCGCCCTCGGCCGATCTGTTCAAGACGCCGCGGCACCCCTACTCGCGCATGCTGATCGATGCTTTGCCGGACCTCGCCATGAGCGGACGGCAGCGCAAGCCGATCGAGGGCGAGATCCCCAATCCGATCAAGCCGCCGGCAGGCTGTGCGTTCCATCCCCGCTGTCCGCACGCCTTCGACCGCTGCCGCAGGGAGACGCCGCAACTGATGGCGGCAGGCCGCGCCACCGCCGCCTGCCACGCCGTCGCCGAGGGAAGGATCTAGCAGGTCCGGCGCCCGAGCGCGGGGCCGGTACTACAGCCCCGGCGCCCCCGGGGTGGGGGCAGGGACGGCTCTCCTGGCGTGCCCCTCAGCGCGAAGAAGCCCGCCGACCCAAGGGTCGCCGGGCTTCGCAGCCACCATCGTGGCCTCAGAGTTTTGCGGGCTTTAGTGCCAAACTGGGAGGTGCCGTTAGGGCGCAACGACCGCACAAGGCGTTGCCGTTGACCAGGGCATCATCTCCATTGCAGGCCCGCCTGATAGAGATCAGGTTCGACGGGCGTTGTCCCCCTCGCGCGATCTGATTTGGGAACTCGGCGCAAGCGGGAAACCCGAGCCTGCGCCGACGTCCCAACCGGTAACGCGCCTTAAGGGAACACCCGTTATTACGGTTTCAATTGTCGGAAAGCCGTCCTGGACCAATGCAAGCGCTTGCCGGTGCCAGGGCGGCCTGAAAACTGCCCGGGGGCGACATTTTCGTAGACCTCCTTTGCCAGGATCGAGCTAGCCTGGAGTGGGATCGGCACGTCGTCAAATCAAAAGTTGCATGCACAGCGCGAGGGTGTGCGCCCACGCCGAAGCTAGGGGATCGTCAGCAAGCCCGCGTCAGGCGCCTCTGTTAACGGAGTGTTTCTGGCTGCCGACGTAGGCTTGCCGCCATTTAAGCCCCAGGGCCGAGCCGGCCCTGGACGCAACGGCAGTCCTTGAGATGCATGGAGGCGGCGATGACGCGGATGCTCGTCTACATGACGGTTGTGGGCCTGTGCGGGCTCTTCCTCCCCTGGGGCGCCGTTCTTGACCTGGCGCGCAGCGAGCCAGCGCTCACCTCATCGGCGACCTCGTCCATGGGCTGGATGGGAGGGCTCATGCTCGGTCTCGGCTTGGCGTGGCTTTACCGCATCGAGTGGTCGGCCGTCGCCGAGCGCCTCGGCGACTGGCTCAGAGTCCAGCGCCGCCGCCTGGCCTGGGCGCTGTTGGGCAGCGTCTGCGTGGCCATCCTCATCTACTTTTGAGCCCAGGCCAACGAAACCAAGGGCAACGCAACCAAGCTCACCCCCAGGCGGCGCCCGGCGCCGCACATAAAAAAGGACGGCGGCTCGCCGTCCTGCTCTACGGTCACCGTCAGAGAGCGAGCTTGAGGCGCGCCCCCGCTGGGGCTGCGCGCCCGTTTTGCTCTAGACGGAGTAGTACATATCGAACTCGATTGGATGCGGCATCATCTCGAAGCGCTCCACCTCGGCCATCTTCAGCTCGAGATAGGCGTCGATCATATCGTCGCTGAAGACGCCGCCCTTCTTCAGGAACTCGCGGTTCTTGTCGAGATTGTCGAGTGCCTCGCGCAGGCTGCCGCACACGGTTGGAATTTTGGTCAGCTCCTCGGGCGGCAAATCATAAAGGTTCTTATCGACGGCCTCGCCTGGATGGATCTTGTTCTGGATGCCGTCTAGGCCCGCCATCAGCATCGCGGCAAAGGCGAGATAGGGGTTGGCGGCAGGGTCGGGGAAACGAACCTCGACGCGCTTGGCCTTTGGCGAGGTGACGACTGGGATGCGGCAGGAGGCGGAGCGGTTGCGCACCGAATAGGCGAGCAGCACGGGCGCTTCGTAACCCGGCACCAGCCGCTTATAGGAATTGGTGGTCGGATTGGTGAAGGCGTTGATGGTCTTGGCGTGCTTCAAGATGCCGCC
>DATMZP010000754.1:0-4612 GCA_035573595.1 Hyphomicrobiaceae bacterium | reverse complement strand
CATAATCTCCTCATCCGTCAGCGCATCGAAGGCGCGCCAATCGTATTTCGTCGTCGAACGCGTGCTGGCGACCTTCCGGCTGGCGGCGTTCTGTTTCTGCAGCGCGGCGCCCTTTTGATGCTTAGACTTCATGGTACCGCTTTCTTTCCTGCCGCTCCGCCGGACGCGCTGAGATGATGCGGATGACCTCATCGCCACTATCTACGTCGGTTCGTCCTGTATAGGTCACAACAATAAGCCGACCTTCGACCATGCCGGTGCGGTTAAACCGAGCTTCGCCGTAGTCTTCCCTGTCATCCAGCTCGTCGAGAGCCAGAGCATCCCTAAAGACATCGCAAGCCTGCTCGAACGTGACATCGTGTTTCCGCCTATTGGCTTCCGCCTTCACGCGGTCCCATTCGAACTTGATGGACATACTACGGCCAATCCGTAGGTCGTCAAGGTGTCGCGCAGCGACAAGACGGCATAAATGGTGGTCAGGCTCAGAAGGCCTCGGAGGTCTGCTAGTTGCCTATCCCTTCACCGCCAGAAGCTCGACCTCGAAGATCAGCGTCGAGTACGCCGGGATGCCGGTGCGGGGGTTGCCGCCGTAGCCAAGGTCGGGGGGGATGATGAGGGTGCGCTTGCCGCCCACCTTCATGCCGGCCACGCCCTCGTCCCAACCCTTGATGACGGCGCCTGCGCCCAGCGGGAACTCGAACGGCTTGCCGCGGTCCACGGAGCTGTCGAACTTGGCGCCCCTCTGGCCGTTCTGGTAGAGCCAGCCGGTATAGTGCATCACGCAGATCTGCCCCTGCTTGGGGAACGGCCCGGTGCCGACCTTGGTGTCGGCCACCCGTAGCCCCGAGGCGTAGTTGATGGTGGCCGCCTCGGCCTTGGCCGCCGCGGCCGGAGCCTGGGTGCCGCTGCTGCTGCAACCGGCGAGCACGACGGCCACGGCAAGCGCACCGGCCGCTGCGAAGACCCGCATCTCGTCCCTCCCTCCACAAGCTGCCCCGATTTGTAGCGCCCGCCGCGCCCCGACAGGGTGGCTTTAGCGTCGCACTTGGGCGGCTTTGCGCTCGCCCCCCGCTGCCCGCACACCGTCTTGGAACGGCCGAAATCGCCGCGCCTGATGCGCGCCACCAGGGGGCTCTAACGAGGGGGTTGCCCATGTCGCGCCTAACGATCTCGCGTCGGACCTTATCGCGTCCGACGTGCCGGCGGCCGGCCGGCGTTTGCCTTTCCGTCATCTCGTTATGGCTCGCCGGCCTGCTCGCCGCCGTGGCGATGGCTCAGCCCGCCGCGGCCCAGAAGCGGGTGGCGCTGGTCATCGGCAATGCCGCCTATACCTACGCCGGGCGGCTCCCCAACCCGGGCAACGACGCCACCGACATGGCCGCCGCGCTCAAGGGGCTCGGCATCGAGGTGATCCTGGGCCGCGATCTCGACAAGCCCGGCTTCGATGCCAAGCTCCGGCAGTTCTCCCGCGCGCTGGCCGACGCCGATGTGGGCATCCTCTTCTACGCCGGTCACGGCCTGCAGGTGGGCCTGCGCAACTATCTCGTCCCCACCGACGCCCAGCTGCAGGGCGAGCGCGACCTGGAGTTCGAGACGGTGGCGCTCGACTTCGTCATGCGGCAGATGGAGATCGGCCGCGAGGGCAGGACCAACATCGTGTTCCTCGACGCCTGTCGCGACAACCCGCTGGCCCGCAATCTCGCCCGCGCCATGGGCACGCGCTCGGTCGGCGTGGGCCGGGGGCTTGCCGAGGTGCAGGCGGGCGTCGGCACGTTCATCGCCTACGCCACCAAGCCGGGCGAGGTGGCCCAGGACGGAGACGGGCGCAACTCGCCCTTCACCGCGGCGCTGGCGAAGGCCGTCAAGGCGCCCGGCAAGGGTCTCACCGCCGTCATGGTGGATGTGCGCAAGGAGGTGCTGGCCGCCACCCGCAATCGCCAGGTGCCGTGGGACCACTCGGCGCTCACGGGCGAGTTCTACTTCCAGCTCGCCGCCGCCCCCGGCATGCTGCCCAAGACCCCGCCGCCGGCCCCCAAGGCCGAGACCGAGGCCATGCAGGAGCGGATCAGGCAGCTGGAGGAGGAGCTCAAGCGCAAGGCCGACCCGCAGCTGACCGTGAAGCTCGTGGAGGTGTCGCAGATCAAGGAGCGGCTGCGCCAGCTGGACGAGGGCATCCGGCAGGACCAGCAGCTCATCTTCGACACCATGAACAAGCGCGGGTCGGACACCTCGGCGGAGGCGCGCCAGTCGCTGAGCCTGGAGATCGGCACGATCCAGCGACGCATGGCGACGCGCGGCCAGCAGCAGAGGGCGCTGCGCGAGCAGCTCGCCAAGCTCGAGGAGGAGGTTGGAGCGGCCAAGGCCGGCAAGTAGGACTCGCTTTTGTCGGCGCGGGCGGCTACCGATTCTGACATTCGGCTGCGAATCTGGCGGCTGCGAATCTGGGCCAGGGCCTGCGAGCCATGAAGCGCATCCTCAAGTGGGCCGGCATCGGCCTGGCGGGGCTTGTCGGCCTTGCCGTCATCGCCGCCGGCATCGGCTACGCGGCGCTGCGCAACACCGTGCCCTCACCCAGGGGGACGCTCGCCATGCCCGGGCTCTCCGAGCCGGTGGAGGTGGTGCGCGACCGCGAGGGCGTGCCGCACATCTTCGCCAAGACCAGCAACGACCTCTATATGGCGCTCGGCTTCGTGCACGCCCAGGACCGGCTGTGGCAGATGGAGATGCAGCGCCGCACCGGCCAGGGCCGGCTGTCGGAGATCTTCGGCGAGCGCACGTTCAGCGCCGACGTGTTCCTGCGCACGCTCGACCTCTACGGCCACGCCGAGCGCTCGCTGTCCACGCTCCCGGCCGATGCGGCCAAGGCGCTGGAGGCCTACGCCCGCGGGGTCAACGCCTTCCTCACGCGTCGGGTGGGGTCGCTGGAGCCGCGCCTGCCCCCCGAGTTCCTGCTGCTCAGGCACCAGCCGCAGCCGTGGCGGCCGGCCGACAGCATCGTCATCATCAAGCTGATGGCGCTGTCGCTGTCCATGAACATCAACCAGGAGATCCTGCGCCTCACCCTGGCGGCCCAGGGCCTCACCTCGGCCGAGATCGAGGACCTGATGCCGCTCGATGCGGCCGACGCGCCGCCGCCGCTGCCCGAGATCGCCGACCTCTATCCCCTCAAACGCACCGGCGCGGCCGTGCGCCGGGCCGACGCCTCGGACGTGCTCGAGGCGCTGATCGGCACGGGGGCCTCGAACAACTGGGTGGTCTCCGGGGCACGCACGCACTCCGGCAAGCCGCTGCTCGCCAACGACCCGCACCTGCGGCTGGAGGCGCCGGCGATCTGGTACCTGGCGCACCTCGCCCTTCAACTGCCGGGCGGCGGCACCGCCAACGCCGCCGGCGCCAGCCTGTCCGGCGTGCCGCTGATCGTGCTGGGCCGGGGCGACAACGTCGCCTGGGGCTTCACCAATACGGGCACCGACGTGGAGGACATCTTCATCGAGAAGGTGAACCCCGAGAACCCGCGGGAATATCTCACCCCCGAAGGCTGGCTGCCGTTCTCGGTCGAGGAAATGACCATCGCCGTGAAGGACGCCGGGGTGCGCAAGGTGGAGCGCCGGCGCACGCGGCACGGTCCGGTGCTGCCGGGCTTCTACCGCAACCTCGAAGGCCTGCTCGCCGCCAATCACGTGGCGGCGCTCAGATGGACCGCGCTCAGCGACGACGACACCACGCTGGCCGCCGGCCTGTTCGACCCCTCCATGAAGAGCGTGACCGACTACATGGAGCGCATGCGGCTGTTCTTGGTGCCGATGCAGAGCATGGTGGTGGCCGACACGTCGGGGCGGATCGGCATGATCGCGCCAGGCCGCGTGCCTGTGCGCGACCCCGCCAACAAGGTGGCCGGCCGGGCGCCGGTGCCGGGCTGGGACGCCACCTACGACTGGAAGGGCTACCTCAAGTTCGACAGCCTGCCGCGGGAGGACAACCCCAACGTGGGCGCCATCGGCACAGCCAACGCGCGCATGGTCGATCCCGAGTACCCGCACCTCCTCACCTACGACTGGGAGCCCGCCTTCCGGCAACAGCGCATCAAGCAGCTCATCTTCGACGCCGACAAGCATGACATGGCCAGCATGCGCGCCGCCCAGACCGACGTGCTGTCGCTGGCCGTCCTCAAGCTGCAGCCCCTGATGATCGCCGCGGCGCAGGCGGCGGGCTCCGTCGAGCACGCCGTGCTCGACCAGATTACCGTATGGGACGGCACCATGCGTGCCGACCGCCCCGAGCCGCTGATCTTCACCGCCTGGATGCGGGAAGCCGTGCGCGCCATCTACCGCGACGACCTGGGCGAGGCCTTCGACCGCTATCTCGGCTCCCGCGCCGTGGCGCTGATCCGGCTGCTGGAGGGCCGCGCTACCTCGCGCGACTGGTGCGACGACCGCACCACGCCCGAGCGCGAGAGCTGCGGCGCGGTGCTCGCCGGGGCGCTCAACCGGGCGCTGCACGACCTGCAGCTCCGCTACGGCGGCGACCGCTCCAAGTGGCGGTGGGGCCAGGCGCACACGGCATTCAGCGAGCACCGCCCGTTCGGGCTGGTGGGCGGGCTCGCGCCGTTCTT